>DASVSM010000596.1:0-4183 GCA_036388115.1 Flavisolibacter sp. | reverse complement strand
CCCCAGATAATGATATTGTTATTTCGAAGTTGTTACGAGAATTGACTGGTTGTTAACATGAATGCGGAACCATAATCATAGAAGCAGGAAAACAAGATTAGAAATCTTTTGGAAGAAATACAAGGATTAAATGGAAAAGAGTTACGCGAAGGAAGCACGTTGTTTTGTTATTTACTAGTAATGCAGAATACGAAGCACCATTTTTCTCTCACACTTTGATATAAATCCGCTTCTTGTCCAGCCAATAGCAAATAGCCCACATAAACGTGATAACAGTTAAGGCAAAAAGCAGAGAACCAATTTCGGCATCGCCCGGAACGGCTTTGTACACCTTATCGTAGAGAAAATTCCAGGGGTTGGTATAAATCGCATCTCCTTTTGCATTAACCCCGTTTGGAATACGAATCAGCCGCAGCCCTTTTGGAAGGAAAGCACTCAACGCAAAAACAAACAATGCGTTCTTCCCAAATACATCAAAGAATTTTGTCCACCAGCCTCTCACTCCTTTTACCTCAATGAAGTAAATCAATGTTGCCAGGATAGCGATGGCCATGCCGGATGTAACAATCACATAAGAGCTCGTCCAGATTTTTTTATTCACCGGAAAGCTTAGTCCCCATGCATAGCCACCAAGCAGCAAGGCCATTGAAGCAATAAAAAGGCCGGTAAGAATTTGATAAAGGGGGTTCACAACAGGTGTGGAAGCAGTGTTTTCTGCTGCGGTAAAAAGCTTTGTTCTTTTTAAAATATAGTCGCCCACTAGGTACCCAAAGATCACCTGCACAATGGCAGGTAAAGTACTCATCAAACCCTCGGGATCGAAAGGGTAGGGCTGGCCTGCCACTTTTTCGCCTTTGTAAATATGTGGGTCGTGCAAAACGGCCATGTCAACAGGGTTGCCAAACCAGCCGATGATGCTGTACGGGTCCGGAAAGTTTCCCAAAGTAAAACACAGAAGCCAGTAAAGGAGCAGGATGATGAGTCCAACTAAAAAGGCGCCTCTTGCCTTCAAATAATAGACAATGACTGAGGCAAAAAAATAGCAGATAGCGATTCGCTGTAGAACACCCAAAATCCTTACGCCGGTAACTTTCCCCTCTGCATTGGCCCACGTCCAGCCATTCAGTAACAATTCATTGTTCTGCCAGCGGGCAAAGGGCCACCAGTTTAAAAAAAGCCCGATTGCAAAAATGAGGAGGGTTCGTTTGATCACCTTTCTCCAGAACACACCGTCACCTGCCTGTTCCAGCCGGGGCATCACAAAAGCCATGGCATTACCTACGGCAAAAAGAAAAAAGGGAAACACAAGATCAGTAGGGGTAAGCCCATGCCAGGGAGCATGTTCCAGCGGCGAATAAATGTGGCCCCAGCTTCCGGGATTGTTTACCAGGATCATAAGGCAGACCGTGGCGCCCCGAAAAACATCCAGTGAATAATAGCGTTGGTTCAAGAGAGGAAGATTTGACTTAAATGTAGCGAACTATTGCATTGCAGGTCATTTGGATTCACCTATCATAATTATTGCTTGGGCGATTTATGAAAAAAAGGCGGGGTTCAAAATTGAATGTTCTTAACTATTGAAAAACAACGGCATTCGATAGAAAACTTCTTTTACAAAGTAACTTCCTCATTTTCTGCTTCTTTTGCAGATTTCACAGTCCCAATACAACGACTATATTTGCACCTCTTCCAAAAGGAGAAGCTCCGCTGGGTGCGGCTTTTAGGTGTGACTTAGGAAGGCGAAGCCATGTCGGCATGGAAAAATGGTACATCATACAAACAAGGCCCCGGTGGGAGAAGAAAGTGACTGAGAGCCTTGACCAGAAAGGAATTGAAAGCTACTGCCCTGTCAGGAGAGTGCGGCGCAAATGGAGCGACCGTATTAAAACGTTGGAAGAGCCGCTGTTTAAATCCTGTGTTTTTGTGAAGATTACCCGTGAGCAAAAAACAGAAGTGCGACTGGTTGATGGCGTTGTCAACTTTATGTACCAAAACGGCAAGGCGGTACAGGTAAAAGAAAGAGAGCTTTTAGGCTTTAGAAAAAGCCTGGCTATCATTGAAACCGCTGGTGGAATGTTAACAGAGGATGAAAAAGAAAGCGGTAAGCAACGAAATTCCTGTCAACGTTATCTGGATAATTTCAGCCAGTGGATGGCGGCCTGCACGGAACGACCTAAACTTGTTTAGCACAATTTAATTCATGAAAAGTTTTATTCTATTCTGCCTGTCTGCTGTAGTATTTCTTGTTTCTTGTCGTACACAAAGGGCAACTGTTACCAACTACCTCGAAAGGAGCAATGATACTACCGGTACAAACCTTATCAATTTAATAGAGCCGGTTATTCAAAAAGATGACCTGCTCTCCATTAAGGTTTATAGCCTGAGTACTGATCCAAGGGTAGACGCTCCATACAACCTGCCCGAACAAACCGTAGCCGGAAGCAGTACAACCAGCGGGACAGCTGGTTTTTTAGTTAATGCGGATGGAACGATTGAATACCCGAGACTTGGCACATTACATGTAGAAGGGCTGAAGAAATCAGAAGTGGCAGCTTTGATAAAAAGCCGGCTGGATACCATTTTAAAAAGCCCCTCGGTGATCGTGCGTTTTTTAAACTATCGTGTTACTGTTTTGGGCGAGGTCAGGAGTCCGGGTAATTTTAATATACCAACCGAAAGAATTACCATCCTGGAAGCTTTGGGTCTTGCCGGTGATATCACTGACTATGGAAACAAGACGGCGGTAAAAATAAAAAGGGAAAGCGGCGGACGAGCCGATATTCAAACAGTTGATCTTACGACAAAAGATCTTTTTATGTCGCCCTTTTATCGTTTGCAACAAAATGACGTGGTATTCGTAGAACAGAACAGAAGAAAGATTCGGGAGCAGGAGCGCCAAAATGTGGTTGCCCAGATTGGTATTGCCACCAGTATAATTACAGCCATCGCTCTAATCATTAACTTTATTCGCTAACCCTTATTATAATTCATTGCAGGATGGAGGAGGAGGTTGTTATTCATAATGAAAAAAGAGAGCGGTTGTCTTTAAATATCAAAGAACTGTTCTTCAAATACATCCGGTTTTTACCGCTATACATTCTCTGTGTGGCCATCGCGTTATTTGGCGCCTATATTTATTTGCGATATGCCACCGAGTTTTATCGCTCCTCCGGCCAGCTTATTATTCGTGACGAAAAAAACGGCGGGGGAATGAGTGACCGGCTGGAGCAGGCCATGCAGTCGGACGCCCAAAAAAACATTCAAACCGAGATTGCCATCCTTCAATCAAGGCCTCTTATGGAAAGGGCTGTTGAAAGACTCGGACTGAATTTTAACTATGCTGCAAAAGGCAATATCAAAGAAGTAAATATTTATAAACTGGCTCCTTTCCGGATAGAAGCACTGGAACTGACTGACTCCAGCCAGGGTTTTACATTAGCCTTTAGTTTTCTTAGCCCTCAAAGTTTTAAAGTCAATCAATCAGTACCAGTTTCCTTCGGACAAGTGTTCGAGAACCAATTTGGTAGGTTTCGACTGGTCAGAACGAGCCAGGCACCAATTTCACCAGAAATCCAGATCAGTTATCAACCCACCCCCCAACAAGCCAGTTCTCTTTTAGGCGGCATTGCAGTTGCACCCAGTCAGACCCCCGGTATCGTTAACATCTCTATGGAAACCACCAATCCTCACCTTTCTGCAGATGTGATCAATGCTTTGATGGAAGTTTACCAGGAAGTGACAATTGAAGATAAAAATGTATCTACTCTAAATACCCTCAAATTCATAGACGACTATCTGAAAAAAAGTGCCAGGGAAATTGGCTCCATTACACGGCAATTGGTTGCCTATCAAAAAAACAATAATATCATTTCACCGGAGACACAAACAACTAATTATTATTCCCGTGTGGAAATGGCTCATGGGCGTGAGCAGGAGCAACGGATGTTATTGAACTCAGCCTTACAGATCCAGGATTATTTGCAAAGGAATGCAGAAAATGTTGTGCCTTCCAGTTTGGGCATCAATGATCCTACACTAGGTGGACTCATCACAGCTTATAACACGGCACAAATAGAACGAAAAACATTATTGGAGAATGCGTTGCCTGGGCATGTTATTGTTCAGCAAAAGGCCGAGGAACTTGGTGTATTGCGGAGCAAGATCCTGGAGAATATTAAGAATA
>DASVSM010000595.1:0-3131 GCA_036388115.1 Flavisolibacter sp. | reverse complement strand
TGGTTACGCAGTGCGCAAACAAATTATGGTGTGCAGACGTCTTCCTTCCACCCCAGATACCACCAAAGCCATGATGCTCAAAGTCTTTGTCGCCTGTTTCGAAATGATAGGAATAATTCAATGGTTCCGAGATGATATTCCATTGAAGGGTGGTGCTGTCGCCGCCATAAACCGAGAAGGCTTCATCGGTACTCCAGCTCATGGTGCAATGATCAATGATGATGTTTTTTCTGCCAATCCCACCAAAGGCATCATCGCCACCGCCGCCAGCTACCATGCCTGCGTTCTGGTATCGGTCGCCCATACGAAAACGCAGGTAGCGGATAATGATATTATCCCCTGCTAACGACACCGGCTGATCGGCGAGACAAATGCCATCGCCTGGTGCGGTTTGTCCGGCAATTGTGACATTGCCTTTGATGTACAATTTTGATTTTAAATGGATCGTTCCCGAAACTGCAAAAACGATAATCCGTGGGTTATTTTTTTGCACTGCTTTGCGAAAGCTTCCTTCGCCTTCATCATTCAGGTTGGTAACGAGGACTACTTCTCCTCCCCGTCCGCCGGTTGTGTATTTGCCAAAGCCTTCAGCACCGGGAAAGGCAACAGGCAATTCTCCTGCTGATGTAAGTTGCTTCTGCTGGGCACAGTTTGTCATGCACAAAACAACAAGTAAAACTGGCAGTATCAAAAGCTTGCTCATTCTTCTTTGACTTTAAAACAAAAGGCTGCGTTGCAGCAGCCTTTTGTTTCTATTCTTTATTTAATTAGTAGTTTGGATTTTGCGACAAATTGAAATTAGCATCCCTTGCTGTTTGCGGTATTGGAAACAACTCGGATCTGCCGGGTGTAAAGCCAGTTGCAAACCGTGCCAGTGAAGTGGTATTGATCTGGGTTGAAAGCCAGGGCAACCTTGTGGTTCCTGCCGGTGTGGTTGTTGGCGCCGGACGATAAAGCGAGTTGGCGAATATGCTGAAATCATCTGCCTGCGAACCGGTGCGCAAATACACAAACAAGGGAAGATTAGTTGGATATGCCGGCGGACGAGCCATGTAGGTGTAAACCAAATCAGCCAGGGTTACATTGACAGTTGCAGTAGCCGTTGATAATTTTGCAAGGTTTGTTTTTGTTTCTCCCAATGCCGTAGCCAAAAGGTTCCAGCGTATCAAATCATATTTACGTACGCCTTCACCGCCCAACTCCAATGACCTTTCTCTCACAATTACTTTAAAAAAATCTGCCTTGCTTAAACCGGCTGGTATATCAACGGTAACATCCGGCGTACTGATTGGTTTTCCAAAGCCTCTTCTTCTTACTGTATTCAAAGCGTTGTAAGCCGCACCAGTTGGTCCGTTAATTTCGTTCTCCGCTTCTGCAAACATGAGAAGGACATCGGAGTAACGAAGAATCTGCCACTTCAATCCCAGGAATTGTCCGGTGAATGTCGGAGCAATGCCGGCATTCCAATCTCTCCGGTATTTACCAGGATTCAAATTTACTGCCACTGAATTATTTGTGCTGGTAGAAGGGTTGATCTTTGTTCTTCCATCGGCAGCTACCCAATACGGCGCAATCGTTACATCTCTTCTGATATCCAATGAATCGAATAAATAAAAATAAGTAGGCAGTACGTTGATAGCTGAATTCCCCAGGTTGTTCACCCTTGGACCATCATAAAAACCCAAACGGCTATCTTCAGCAGAACCTGCGCCGACAGCACTTACCTGGAACATCAGTTCACCTTGAGGGTCATTTGTTGTCCGTGTGCCAACCAGGTTTTTCCAAACTGCTTTATAGTCAGGATTCAGGTTGTGCTGCCCCGAACTCATGATTTCATTACACTCGTCTCTGGCAATCTGGTAAAAATTAAGATAATCGTTTCTTCTTTCCATGGTTTTGCTTGCCTGGCGCAGCGAGTAACCTCCCCTGAACAAAGCGATCCTTGCCCGCAGGCCCTTTACCGTTCCTTTTGTAATTCTTTCATCAAGCGGATCGCCGATGGATGCAACTTCATTTCTCCACGGTACAAGGCCTTCGGCTGTTTTCAGGTCTGCAAGTAACCTGTCGTAAAGCGTGTCTCTATCTGTACGGGCCGGAAAAGGGGTTGCCTCTGCCAGGTTGGACGCTGTACTGAAGTGCGCAGGCAGGTCGCCCCAATTTCTGATAGCTTCAAAATAGAACTGTGCCCTTAAGGTTAACGCTTCACCGTGGATTCTTTGCAATTGCTTTTTTTGCTGATCAGAACCGGTGGTATAAAGTTCCATTTTCGGAACATTTTCTATCACATTATTGGAGAACTCGATCCCTTGAAACAATTGATTGAATGGGGCCGGAAGGCCTGTATTGCTTGGCGTTGGTGCGTACCGGGCAATGTTTCTTCTTTCATCATCCGTGCCGGTCGGGCCCTGCATTTCATCGGTATCAACCGTGTAATACAAACTACGCCGCTGGCCGTACCCTTCCTGTCCGGCTAACCTGCTATAAGCCCCAATCAATGCCTGGTAGGCGCCGGGTACATCATTAAAAACCGCCGGGGTGGTTACATCGGTAATTGGCTGTTGATCCAGGTATTTTTTACAGCCTGTAAAAACCATCAGCATACAAGCAACTGCTGTGGTCTTGAATAAATATTTTGTTGACATATCGTTAGTACTTAAAATTTAAAAATTAGAAAGAAGCATTTACGCCAAAGATGAAACTCCGGCTTTTAGGATAAGCTGAATAATCAAGTCCTGGCGTCAATGGGCTGCTTCTTACATTCACTTCAGGATCGTAACCTGAGTAGTTGGTGAGGACAGCCAGGTTATTGCCCGTTACATAAAAACGGAGTCTGGTCATTTTTATGTTGGCAATACTTTTTACCGGCACCGTATAACCGATTGTTACGTTATTGATGCGTAAAAAAGAGCCATCCTCAATTGCCCAGGAATGCGGGATGAAGGCAGCCGCTCCGGTTCCTCTTGCCGGTTGCCAGATGTTTGCATTTGCATTCAAAGCGGAAAGGCGATCAGGGGAAATACCATAGATGGTGTTTACCGTACCAGACGTCACCACCCACTGTGCCGTTTCGCCCGTTTCTGTTACCACCTTCCAGCGGCCTGCCATAATATCCAACAGGTTTGAGTTAGGCG
>DASVSM010000594.1:0-3746 GCA_036388115.1 Flavisolibacter sp. | reverse complement strand
TTAGCCATGAATAAATTTTGGACCGCAACACTTTTTAACGTGCTGGGAATTTTTGGTCTAACGTCAATTATAGCCTTGGCCGGTGGCGGACAGGAAGCCTTTCTGTTCGCGCCAATCATTATTGCATTCCTTGAACTTTTGGTCGCATTTGTTCTATTAATTCCGGTAAAGACAAGAAGGGCAGCACAGATTATGCTTATGGCAACGGGTATCGTGTTTCTTATTGGCTTTGGTATTTGTACCGCGTTCCCCTTTAATCTGCGTTGAGACTTATTTTACAACGAATATTACTATTGTTGTCCGTAGCTATACTTCGCAAATGTGCAATAATTTTTTTTGGGAGCCGGGCTGAAGAATACATATTAAACAGCCGTTGCGTCGCACACTTGTACAATATTTCTTTAATCGACAATGCACAAATTCATCAGGTGTAGAGTATAAATCCAATTATTTGCGCTTATATAATTGCTACAAACGTGTAGTTTGTGCATACTGCATCAATTGTAAAATAACATCCGGATCCGGGCTATTTTGCAGATAATCCATTCGCCTGGAGAACTGGCAGACACCAGGATAATCCCCCTTCTTTTCACCCATGTCTTCCACAATTTGAAAATGTAAATGAGGCGGCCAATGTCCGTTTTCTGCTGGTTTGCCAAAATGCGCAAAAGGGGTTCCGCCGTTAATCAGCTCACCTTCCTGCAAGCCTTCAAGATCGTTGTAGCTCAAATGACCGTAAAGTGTGTGGAACACCCTTTCATTAAGCTGATGACGAAGGATAATAGTAGCTCCGTAATCGCCGAAATAATTGTTGAAAGCAAAACTATGAATGTGACCGGTAAGCGGGGCAAAAACAGGTGTACCTGCAGCACCCCAGATATCGATACCCAGGTGGAGACGCCGGGGTTCTTCTTCACCATCAAACCTGCTGCTTCGTCCATAAATAGTACGGTGTTCGTTGTAGCCGCCAATCCCATAGATGTACTTGTTTTGCAGCAGGAGGTTGACATAGGCAGCAAAGCGGTTTGTGTCAGACAAAATATCAATAGTAAGCGCAGTATTTGCTGCGGTGAAATCGAGTGCTAACAATTTATCCTTCTGTGCATCGAACGGAACTACCCCATAAAATTGAGCAGAATGTTGCTGAAGTAAATTGTGTAAACGTGTCTGTGGCATTTTTTAGCATTACGATACCTTGTGATCAGATAACCACATTTATCATTTTACCTTTTACGAATATTATTTTTTTGGGCGGTTTACCGTCCAGCCACTTTTGAACGACTTCGGTTTTAAGTACCAACTCTTCTACTTCTGCCTGTGAAGCGTCAAGCGAAATACTGAGATTAGTACGGTGTTTTCCGTTAATGCTGATCGGGTATTCTTTGCTGCTTTCGATCAGGTACTTTTCTTCCAGCGTTGGAAAAGATGCATCGAGAACAGAAGCTTCTTTCAACTTTTCCATGCCTTGCATTCTTCCAAGTAGCTGATAAAGCTCTTCGGCAATATGTGGAGCATACGGAGTAAGCAAGATTAAAAGGGGTTCAAGTATTTCCTTCTTATGACATTTCAGGTCGTTTAATTCGTTTGTGCAAACCATAAAGGCACTAACGGCCGTATTGAAGCTAAACCGTTCCGTATCGTCTTCTATCTTTTTTATGGTTTTATGCAAAACTTTAAACTCTGCCGCCGTTGGCGGTTCGTTGGTTACTATCAAACCTTTTACTTCATCCACATATAATCGCCAGAACTTACGCAGAAAACGGTGAACGCCTTCAATACCTTTTGTATCCCAGGGTTTGCTTTGCTCAACCGGACCCAGGAACATTTCGTACATGCGAAATGTATCTGCACCGAAACGGTTTACAATGTCATCGGGGTTAACCACATTGTATTTGGATTTTGACATTTTTTCTGTTTCCGCACCGCAGATGTATTTGCCGTCTTCATCCGTTATAAATACTGCCTCTGCATATTCCGGTTTACTTTTTTTAAAAGCTTCCATGTTTAGCTCCAGACCATCAACAAGATTTACGTCAACATGCAGTGCATTCATCATATAGCTTCTAATATCGAAGCTTGTACTTTCGGTAATGTGTCGCATTGCCGGAATGAGTAATTCCAATTCCTGATTTTGTGCTGCAGAAAGATTTCTCGCATCATTAAGCTTGGTTGCGATATCGCGGGTAACAAACAAGTTATGGAATACGTCAGTTTCCCCTTGGGCATTCAGGATAGAAACAGAGAAGCGGTACACAAAACGAGAGCTGCCCTGAATCATCCCCTGGTTCACTAATTTTTTATATGGTTCTTCATGACCAATGTAGCCTAAATCGTACAGCGCCTTTGTCCACATACGGCTGTATAAAAGGTGACCAACCGCATGTTCAGTTCCCCCAATATAGAGATCAACCTGCCCCCAGTAATCTGCTGCTTTTCTGTTAACAAATTCCTTGTCGTTCTGCGGATCCATGTACCGAAGGAAGTACCAGGACGAACCTGCATAACCCGGCATTGTATTGGTTTCACGCTTTGCTTCATTGGAAAGATTTACCCATTCCCCGATGTTTGCTAAAGGCCCTTCTCCTTCGGGACCAGGTTTATAATTTTCAACGTAAGGTAATTCAAGTGGCAATTGATCCTCGTTTAGCGGATAAGCAATTCCTCCCTGATGAATGATAGGAAATGGCTCGCCCCAATACCGTTGCCGGCTAAATCCGGCATCCCGCATCCTGAAGTTTACTTTTCGTTTACCAATGCCCATTTCTTCCAGCTCATCTATTACTTTATCAATTGCGTCGCGCATCAGCATTCCGTTGAGAAAACCGCTATTTTGCAAAATCGCCTCTTTGGTAGCATTTGCTTCCTGCCCATTAAAAGCATCCCCGATTATATTAGTGATGGGAATATTAAAATGTTTTGCGAAAGCGAAATCGCGTTGATCGCCGCACGGAACTGCCATAATCGCTCCTGTTCCATAACCGGCTAAAACGTACTCACTAATCCAGATAGGTATTTCACGTCCATCAAAAGGGTTAATGGCAAAAGCACCTGTAAATGCACCGGTGATTGATTTTACCTCAGCCATACGTTCACGCTCCGAACGAGACTTTACATAAGCCAGGTATTTGTCTATTTCTTCCCTCTGTTCTGCAGTTGTTATCGTAGCCACCAACTCGTGCTCAGGCGCGATCACCATAAAGTCGACTCCGAAGATGGTGTCGGGCCTCGTTGTATACACCCTCACCCCCGCCTCTCCCTGCAAGAGAGAGGAGCCAGCAACTGTACCGGTTTTTATTTTGTCGCAAACCGCTTTTATTTGCTGTAATACGCTTTGCAGATCAGCGGTTATTTGTTCGTTTGAAAAACGCAGGGTGGTAAAACCTACTGCTTTTAATCTGGTATCTCTACTCTCATCAGCTTGCTTTTGTTCTTCCTGGTTGTGGTAACCTCCGTCAACTTCTACTATAAGCCAGGCATCAAGACAAACAAAATCAGCTATAAAGTTTTCAATTGGATGTTGTCTTCTGAATTTATAACCTAAAGCCCGGTTCCTTACTGCATTCCATAAGATGCTTTCCGCTTCCGTCGGCTCGCTCCTCATTCGCTTAGCATTCTCAAACCCCATCTCACTATCCACCTTATACTTCGCATACCCAGATCCCGGCATCTCATCACCACCCCTCTTATAAGCGCCACGGTCATTTTCGCTTCGATCCAATTCGCTCCGGTTAAGCCCCTCTCCCCTG
>DASVSM010000593.1:0-1639 GCA_036388115.1 Flavisolibacter sp. | reverse complement strand
AACTCAATGTTGCACACATTGACCGTGACCGTCGCAACAACCGGTTTTGGAACCTCCGCTGCCTTTGTCAGCGTTGCCATTTGGCCTATGATGTTTGTCAACGGGTGTTCAGCTTTAAGTACGGCAAGGAAACCCAATATGTAAACGGTAAACTTTTTTAGATGATAACGAAAGACGGCTATTCAAAAGACAAGTCCATACAGCCCGAAGGGATTGTTATCACGTTTGGTGAAAAGCTAATTACCTATTACGGTGGGCTACAACTTCTGCTTCGCGATTTCCAGTTCTGTATGCGTCAGCATGAGAGCAGCTGGTGGCACCAGAAATGTCGCAACAAGCCAGTATTTGAAATTGATCATGTGTACATCGTCGTTGAAAACAAATTGTATGGCCGTGTTCTATATGGCGGCTACAAGCCTGCCGGAAGCCATGAACTTTTTACCTGGCCACACATCATCTTAGCCGGCCCACTTGAAAAAGCACCGGTCGAAAGAGAGCTAAAAGGATTCCGTGGATTTCGTTACTGCACAAAACTTTTTTAATCATGGATTTTACAATTGGTTATAGTAGTAAATCATTCGATGGCAAAATCACAGCTGGTGTGATGACGGTTGAAGCAGACAGCATCGAGACAGTTCAAGGAGCCGCTTTCGGCATTGTCATGCAGCACTTTAAAGATGATCAAGACGATGAAGAGGAAGATTGGCACGAGAACCTGCAGAACTTACAAATCTCTATTTCTTAAAATAACCAACTATGCTACAAGCTAAAAAGACCTGGTACAACGACGCCGGCAACAAGGAGGTACGAGAAATTAAAATTGATTCTGCTGAAGATGCATTCAACATGGCGCAGCATGTATTTCGTGTAAAGGAAACAGCCTACTGCGTAACAATGGACCGCTGGATGAATGGTGCTTTTGTTACCAGAGTTATGAGTAAAGAAAAAATGCTTTTTAAAATCGAACATTACGTTAATTAGTTATGGCAGTTCCTCCCGTTAATAGTGACTTCACTTCGTTTGCAATCCATTGCTGGAAGCAGGGCATCAAAGTACAATCCCGTTACCAGGGCGTGTATTGCAAAAGGGCAGTTAAAATGTACAAAGGAAGGGTTGCATCTTTCACCATTCTTTGGTGTGCTAAATATGAGCGTGATGGGATTCGATTTGTGAAGCACTTTCCTTTTACAAAACAAGGCGAAATCAATGCACACAATGCCTATGAAGAATTCCTGGACAAGAATAACCTGCAGAAGCAATACCAGGTCAGGCGGGGATTACAATCGCAACAACTTAAACGGAACTTTTTATGATACAGCTCAAACAATCAGAGATTGAACTTCTCAAAATGAGCGCATCCGCTCTAATCGCACATTTGAAAGAATGGAAGGATTTGCTTCACGCGAAGCAAACAGCCTATGAGTTTTATTGTAGAGAGACGAATGAAACCTTTCATGTCCAGGTTTCAGTTACACGCGATGAAACTGAATTCTTAGACGCATTCCAAACAGAAGAATTAAGATCTGCCAAAATTGAATAGAGTAGCAATCATACAACCCCCGGCTTCGCCTGTGAAGATCTTGCTCTCGACTGAAGAGCAGAGCTTAGTAACTTTACTTGCCACCATTACGGTGGACCA
>DASVSM010000592.1:0-1974 GCA_036388115.1 Flavisolibacter sp. | reverse complement strand
CCGGGGGGATAAACTGGTCTATGTTGTTGTATATGTCCCTCTCAATATGCCCATTTTGGTAAATAAGCAATTTACTGCTGTCCCTTTCTGCTAACGGGTGTTTAGCAATCTTATCTTCAGGTAGATGGTATGAAAAATCATCAATAGAAAGTTGCCTGGGATGCATAAGCCGGCAAATATATACAACGAAGTGCTAAAATCTTACCTCCGGCTTCGCTTGTAAAGTTCCTTCAGAGCAGGGATTCTCAAGGTCATGAAAGCGCGGTTCACCAGATCGATTTTCCTTCGAAGTACTTCATCCATGGCGCTTATCCACAGCAATCCACATTAACTAACACAACATTCACAGCTAAATAGCTACAATTCAAGCTGGCAAATAGCTCCAGCCTTTCTCTTGTGTGGATAAAAAGAAATTCCGTTAATTTAATAACGAAGTGGGAAAAAGTGTTATTTTGTGTGAAATAATGGTAAATTATAATATTTTCTGAACAATGCCCACCTTCCTCGGCGAATACGAAGCCACTCTCGATCCGAAAGGACGCTTCCTTTTGCCTGCCGGCTTTAAAAAGCAATTGCAGGAAGGTGAGAGCAGTTTTGTAATAACCCGCGGCTTTGAAAAGTGCCTCACATTATACCCGATCAAAAGCTGGGAGCCCATTGTTCAAAAATTTAGTTTACTAAATCAGTTCGACCCAAAAGTAAGAGAATTTCGCCGCCAGTTTTTTGGCGGTGCTACCGAAGTGGAACTGGATACCGCCGGCCGTTTACTACTTCCCCCAACCCTAAAAGAATTTGCAAGCCTTAGCAAGGATATTATTCTTGTTGCGGCTTTGGATAAAATAGAAATATGGGATTCAGCCAAGTATAAAAAGCTCTTTGAAGATTTTTCGCCCGAAGCATTTAGCAGCCTTGCTGCCGATGTGATGGCAGGCAAAAACGGAAACGACCTCATGTAGGAACCATGGAAGACAACTCATCAAATGCTGTCGATCATACACCTGCTTATCACGTTCCTGTTTTGTTTGCTGAGACATTGGAGGGTTTGCAGGTTAACCCCACCGGCATTTACGTGGATTGCACGTTCGGTGGAGGTGGACATAGCAAAGGTATTTTAGACCAATTGGGAGCAGACGGAAAACTGGTTGCGTTTGACCAGGATGAAGACGCAGCCCGCAACCTGCCGCAAGATGAAAGGGTTTTGTTTGTGCCGCACAACTTTCGACACCTGCAACGCTTTCTCCGTCTTAACCGCATTTCGCAGGTAGATGGAATACTCGCTGACTTAGGGGTAAGCAGTCACCAGTTTGACGAAGGTGAGCGAGGTTTTTCCACCAGGTTTGAAGGGCCGCTGGATATGCGAATGGATCAACGACAAGACACGAATGCTTCAACCATTCTGAAACAATACACTGAGCCGCAGTTGCACAAATTATTTGAACAATACGGCGAGGTGACGAACTCTAAAACATTAGCAAAGCACATTGTTCAGCAGAGAAATAAAATGCCTCTGCAAACAATCGCTCAACTTAAGTCCCTTGTCAGCCCGGTTCTAAAAGGTAATCCCAACAAATATTTAGCACAGGTATTCCAGGCGTTACGAATTGAAGTGAATGATGAAATGGGTGCATTGAAAGAGTTACTCGAGCAGGCGCCGCCTCTTTTGAAAACAGGTGGTCGTGTTGCCATCATCACGTTTCATTCGATTGAAGATAGAATAGTAAAGAACTTTTTTAAACAGGGAACATTTGATGAACAAGAAGAAAATCCTTTGTTGCCCGGAAGCAGGAAAAGTGATCTAAGGATAATTACTAAAAAGCCGATAGTAGCAGGTGATGAGGAGATAAAAAGAAACCCGCGAAGCAGAAGTGCAAAGCTCCGCATCGCAGAGAAAATATAAAGTAACATGGCCCAGGAAAACAATAATGAGAAGAAAAGTTCCAGGCTTAGAGCTATAGGTGGAATGTTTAATTACAA
>DASVSM010000591.1:0-6707 GCA_036388115.1 Flavisolibacter sp. | reverse complement strand
AGGTCTGTTTTTACATTGTAAAAATCAGCCCGTATGGAGAGGTAGGTGGCAATTTCACGGATGCAATCACCCAATGCCCGTTGTGCATGGCGGTACGGCTGTATCTTATATAACAGGAGACTGAAGCTCAGGTAAAAAAGTCCGCCCAGGAGCAGAAAACCGGCATGCGGCAGAACGTCTCCCGGGTTTACCGGCCTGTCCATGTTCAGGATCATCACCAGGATAGCGGCATTGCCAACACCCGTTGCCCGGGTACCGTATACAACAAACATGGAAAAGAAAAAAGTAACAAAGGCTACTTCCGCTCCCATTGTGTAGGGGTTCATTCTGGCAAATGCAGTGAGGATAGCGATGATGAATGCAAACCCCGCGCAGAACAGCATGCCATTTCGCTTGTGCAGAAAAGGCCCCGGTGCATCGGTAAGGCTTACACACATAGCGCCAAGCGCAATGGTCAGCCCTGTTTCGAAGTGCCCCAACAGGGAACCAATAAGGGCAGGAAGCAGAATGGCAAAGGAAGCCCTGAAGCCGTCGGCGAAGGCCTGGCTGTAAAAAAAGTACTGAACTTCCTTAACATTCTTGTGCACAAGTTGTTCTGTTAACATCATCTGCCTGTCGTTGTTGCAAAGCGTATGCTTATGGTTAAATAGCCGTGCTTCCGATAAAGATGAGTAAAGTTAGTTGCAGTTGTAAACCTTACCCGTTAGCGGGCATAAAAATTTCGTCACTTTAAATCACATATGAAGATTCCTATTGCCTATAAAAGTGCAGAAGAAGCGTTAGCCATCATTCAATCCGGCAACCGGGTGTTTGTACAGGGAAGTGCACAAACGCCTACCTGTTTGCTGAAAGAACTTGCGAAACAGTCGAGCCGTTTAAAAGATGTTGAGGTTGTTTTTATTTCGGTTTACGGCGATATCTATGTAGACAAGCCTGACTATGTGAAGAGCTTCAATGTAAACTCGCTTTTCGTTTCTGCTTCCATCCGCGAAAGTGTAAACGATGGCCGGGCCGATTATGTTCCTGTTTTTTTAAGCGAGATACCCAACCTGTTTAACCAAGGCATTCTACCGATAGATGTGGCCATTGTGCAGGTATCGCCACCTGACAATCACGGCTATTGTTCTTTAGGAGTTTCGGTTGATGTGGCCCGCTCAGCCGTCAACAATGCAAAATATGTGATTGCACAGGTGAACGCCAATGTTCCGCGAACGCATGGTGACGGGCTCATTCACAGCAGCCGATTTTACGCCATGGTGGAATGCCACGAGCCGCTTTACGAAGCCCGTTTTGGCGACAAGGTCGGTGCAGATGAAATGCGCATCGGTGAATATGTTGCCAGTCTTATTGAGGACCGCAGCACGTTGCAGATGGGTATTGGTTCTATTCCCGATGCGGTTCTCCGATCGTTAGCGACCCACAAAGATCTTGGCGTACATACTGAAATGTGCAGTGATGGCATTGTTGACCTGTTTGAAAAAGACATCATCAACAACAGGTACAAAAAAATTCATCCTAATAAATCCGTCACCGGCTTTGCCTTGGGCACCCGAAGGCTTTATGATTATGTACATGACAACCCGGCTTTCGTATTTTTGGATATTGACTATGTAAACGACCCGCATGTTATTCGCCGTAACAATAAGATGGTGGCCATCAACAGTGCCATTGAAATTGATATTACAGGGCAGGTTTGTTCCGATTCTATCGGTACATATCAATTCTCCGGCGTAGGCGGACAAATGGATTTTATGCGGGGTGCTGCATTGAGCGAAGGCGGTAAGCCGATCATTGCATTACCATCCCGTACGGCCAAAGGCGTTCCGCGTATTGTTCCGTTTTTAAAGCCCGGTGCCGGTGTGGTTACCACAAGGGCACATGTTCATTACGTGGTAACGGAATATGGCATTGCTTATTTGTTTGGAAAGAATTTGCGGCAGCGGGCAAAAGCGTTGATCAATATATCACATCCGGATGACAGGGAAGGATTGGAGAAGGCTTGCTTTGAGAGGTTTAAGGTGTTTTAGTTGCTACTGTGAACCCCGGTGTTAGTGCTGGCTTGAGAAACATAGATTTCTAACTCAGAAAAGAAAAGGTCCAATGCGGCTTTTTCATCATGGTTAGCCATTTCAAGGAAAGGCCAGGTCCAGCTTGAACACCGTTCAAGGGAATGCCGTTTTTCGAACCAGTCTGTAAAACCGGAAAATCTGTCGAGTGCTGATTTGGTTTCATCATAAAAGATGGAAGCAATCATAAAGCCAGCTACCAGAATTGGCAACTTAGACAGGCTGTAATCGCCCAAATACATTCCAGGTCTTTGACGAAACTCTGATAGTAGAAAGTCAACTAAATCTCTTTGCATGAGGGAAGATTGTAAAAGAAGTTACGAAAAACAGGAATTAACGAAGGCCTAAAATTAGAATAACATATGCCTAACTTTTACTACCGGTGAATAATGATTTACAAATGAATGGGAGCAATTCAGCTATGCTTTTGCATGCTCTGGTAGGTGTAGTGCTATTTGTCTTGATGAAAAGCCTTTATTAATTCTTTAAGTTCTTTGTCGCTGATAGTAGCAGTATCTGCTTTGTCGTAAATGGCAATCAGGTTCACCGTAATTTCTTCTTCAGTTTGACTAACTTCTCCAATGAGTATAGTCTCTACAACTGAAATTACTCTTGCACCACCACTTTTTCCTTTTCCCTTGCTGGATATTTTAAGCCTTATTTTATAGGCGTTGTGTCCAAGTGCTGTTCCTTGCTTTGGATTCGCTAATAGCTCTTTTTCAAGTTTAAGCAAGTCACCAAAGCGAAGCATACTTTTTCAATAGGGGTTTAGCAGTCGCCTTGAAACTTTTCGTGATGCGTACTGCAACATTCACTTTAAAAAGTCTTTGAGGGTTTGCAGTTTTCTGCCGGTACTCCCTGCAGCTCGCACCTCTTTAAGTCCCTCCTGGATGCTCCCCATGACATTCAGCTTATTTTGAAGTTTTTGGTAATTAGCATTTAAGTCTTCCCAAACCTTAACAGGCACGAGTACTGAAGTCTTGTGTCCGCTCTCATCTACGATATATTTTAAACCATTGGGCATCGTTTTCTCTTTTTACAAATTTAAGCAATGGCTACCAAAAGCATTAGGTCTAACAATTGCGGGATTACTAAAACCAAGGTATTCAGGTAACAGTTGTTTTATAACCTTGTTTTAGAAAGCATATGTGTTAGGCGCGTGATTGTTTTTTAGCGGGGCTTCCACTTCCTGCTACTCCAATTGTTTTCGTTGCTGTTACATAGGTGCGTGTATCTTCAACAACTGGAGATTCTTTTACGGTGTCTCTAAACAATTGCTGACCCACATAATTTGCTTTTCAGCTTCATTAGCCAGATAATGAATTTTTCATACCAAAAACCTATTGGCAAGCAGTCATATCTTTTATATAGAAAACTCCATCGAAGATGTGGTACCACGGCAATTTGACACTGATCCAATGTGTATACCGCATATTGAATGATTCATTGTCTGTGGGGTATGTTTTCCGGAAGCCTTTAAAATCTACAAAGCCATAGCCAATCTCTTTATCAGCAAGCCATGATTCAATTCCGTTTTTATCAGGTTTTGGAATGTTGTACTTTTTTGAAGTCGTAATCCAGCCAGTCTCTCCCTGTAGCCCTGTAAATCCAATGACGTATGTTTTGTCTAGCAGAACCCGATCACGGGTAAAGAGGTAACCCATGGAAGAAGGCTTGGCAAAACTTTTCTTCAATACGGTAGAGTTGCTTTTGATAATGTGTGCATTGGCCGCCCACACGATCATTTTTTGTTCGGGATATTTATTTTCAATCAGCCATCGCAAATTGCTGGCCATCTGTTTGTCACGGATACTGTCTGAAAGAAGGTGCTCTTTGCTCAATCCATATTGCATTTCCTGACCAAATGCTTTCAAACTGGCGAGTGTTTGCATGTGAAGGCTGTTCAGATTTTTGGGGTCAACAGAGAGTTGTTGAATGATTGTGTCTGCCAATGCACTGAGTTCTGAAAACAGTTGCATAGTTGAATCCGATTTGGTGTACTTGCCGCTACGGAGCAATGTGTGAATAGAGCTGAGGGTAGTTTTCAACCGGTTCAGGTTTTTTTCTTCTTTCGAAAAAGGAATGGCTTTCTCCATGACAAACTGGTTAATGTCTGAGGCCAGGTTCGCCACGCTGTATTCGCCTACCAATTGATTATCGAATCCAGTCAGATGAAGCGGCTTATTCCCTTTGTATTGAGTCGTCAGGTATTGGATCATGGGTTGGAACTGCTGACATAAAGTCCAAACCCGAAGAATATTATTAGTAATTGCCGATTCTACCTGCGACAGGGTTCTTGTGGAGTCCCACGCTTTATTGAGTGCGTAAAAATCACTTTCAAAAGCTAGAACATTAAAGTTTAGTTTCTCGTGCAGGTACTTTATCATCCGGCATTTTGCAAGAAACGTTCTGCTGTCTCCGTGGTCCTGCTCACCTAACATAACAATTCTTGATTCGCCAATGGCTTTACCAAGGGGCTCAAGATCAGAAAATAAGGTGTCATCCGGATCAATAGACCTTACCAGAACCACAGAATCTTTCACGTAACGTTCCAGGGACGCCTGAGAATAAACAAAAGAAAAGTTTGATAAAATGAGCAGCAAAAGACCCGTAAATATTTTATAGAACTTTTGATGATTCATCATGCATGTATTGGCACTTCCAAACCTAAAATCCACATTTGTCCTCGCACACGAACCGATAAACAACAGGACCTCTGCCGAAAGTAAAAGGTCCCCGTTGCGCATACCCGCTAATATACACAACACCGGTATTTCCTCCTCCCGATAATCAATAGAAGCCTGTACCCACTCTTTTTAATCCATCTCCGGCACCGCCTCATTTTCCTCTCTTCTCTGTGGCTGCGGTTTTGCCTTTTCCTTCTCTGCTTTTTTCTTCAGCCAGTCTTTATCAATTTGCAACCCTTGTACATCGTCCAGCTTTGCAATGTAAATGCTGCGTCCATGTGTGCCTAATACAATCTCATTTTCTCTTTCCTGAATAGCAATGTCATGAACCGGTACCGACTTTGGCAGGCCACTATTCCACATCATAAAACTTTGTCCGCGGTCAAAGCTCACATACAATCCACCATCAGTCCCCACGTACAAAATGTTTTCATTTTTCGGATCTTCTTTCACCACGTTGATGGGTTCTAAAGGCAGGTCTTTGCCCAATGAAGTCCATGTAGTCCCGTAATCATCGCTTGCATAGAGGTAGGGTGTAAAATCATCAAACCGATAGCCGTTCAAACTGGCATACACTCTGCCTTCATTAAAGCGGGAAGCAGCCACACGGCTTACCCATAAGCCTTGCGGTAAACGGAACCCTTTTTTAGCCGGTGCGCTGATCATTGCCCAGGTAGATCCGGCGTCCTTCGTTACATGAATGTTCCCATCATCAGTGCCCGTATAGATCAATCCAAACCGGGTTGGCGATTCGGAAATGGTGGTTAACGTTCCGTAAGGCACATCACCTGGCGTTCCGCCTTTTGTCAGGTCGCCACTCAACGCAATCATGGTATCTCCCTGGTTAAACGAACGGTGAAATCTATGGCTGCCGAAATAAAGAATGTCGTTGTTATGAGGGCTCAATAAAATAGGCGATTGCCAGTTGAAGCGTAAAGGCTTTTCTCCTAATTCATGTCTTGGTGTAATGCGTTTTGTTCCTTCGCGATTAACACGGTTGGTTCTTGCATAGTTGCCAAACTGCGAACCGTAATAGGTTGTTGTGTTATCGCGTTGATCTACCTGCACCTGCATGCCATCGCCGCCACCAATGTTTTTGACAGATTCATCGGACAATCCTAAACCCGAACCGGCAAACGAATTGCGAGGATTTTGCGAAGGCAGGTACCACACACCATTGTCCTGCAAACCGCCATACACATTATAAGGCCTGGCATTGTCCACGGTAACAGCATAGTACTGACCAACCGCTGGCGTATTGGCTTTAAACCATGCCTCACCGTTGTCGTAAGTAATGTTTACACCGCCATCATTCCCGTTGATCAGGTGCGAATCCCTGTTCGGATTTACCCATAGCGCATGATGATCGGCGTGTACATTGTTCTTGTCCATGTTCTTCCAGGTCTTGCCGCCATCTGTAGAAATCTGGGATGAAAAACCCAGTGCATAAACCTTATCCGGATTGGTGGGAGATACATAGATCTTGGCAAAATAATAGCCGTATGTAAAGAAGATGGGAATCTCTTTTTCATTTGTTTTTTTCCACGATTGTCCACCATTATCGCTGCGATAAACTTCCGCACCAACCGGTGTTCCTTCAAAGCCTGTATTCACATAGAGATAATCATAGAGTGATGTTGGCTTCAAGCTATTTTTTGCCACCATCTCTTTTATCATGGTAGCAGAATAGCGTGTTGCTAAACGGTTACGTCGTAAAAAAGTGTCAAGGCGCTTATCATTTAACCGTGCAAACTCTTCCATGTTCAAACTCTTTAATTCATCTAACCGGTAGGTTAAGCTATCACGTTTGCTTGTATCGGGACGAGCCTGTTGGTTGTCAACAATGGCATAAACAATCTGCGGATTTTTTGGATACACAGCCAGGCCTATTCTTCCTACATGTGCTCCGGCCGGAAGACCGGAAGATGCTTTGCTCAACGATGTCCAGGTATTG
>DASVSM010000590.1:0-4354 GCA_036388115.1 Flavisolibacter sp. | reverse complement strand
CTAAAATCCATCACCAAACATCCACAGTTCAAAAAAGAGATCAGCAGGGATGCTGTTGCCTCTTACCTCCAATATGGATATGTGTCCCACCCGCATTGCATTTACCAACATACCCATAAGCTACAGCCAGGACATTTGCTGCAGCTTTCATTAGGTAGCAAAGACATCAACACCAGGCAATATTGGAACGTTTATGACTACTACAATAAGCCAAAGCTGAATATTTCTTTGCCGGAAGCCATTGAGCAAAGCGAAAGCATATTGCAAAAAGCTTTTCAATACCGGATGGTAGCCGATGTACCGGTAGGTGTTTTTTTGAGCGGTGGTTATGACAGCACCTGCGTGACGGCCCTGCTTCAGAAGAACAGTACGGAAAAGATCAAGACATTTACCATCGGGATGACAGATGAAAAGCTGAATGAAGCACCCTTCGCCAAACAAATTGCGCAACATTTAGGAACTGACCATACCGAATACTATTGTACTCCGGAAGAGGCATTGAAAATTATTCCTGAGCTGCCTTATTATTATGATGAACCATTTGCCGACAGCAGCGCTATCCCTACTATTTTAGTCAGCAGGGAAGCCAAAAAGAAAGTAACGGTAGCGCTTTCAGCCGATGCCGGTGATGAGATCTTTGCCGGCTATAACCGGTACGATTATATCAGTCGTTATGGTGACAAGATCAGGTCCATTCCCCGTCCTTTACGGAAAATAGCGGCGGCAGCCATGGACAATGTGTCGTCGGAGAAGATTCCTTATCTGCGTAACCGTTATAATTTTCACAGTCGTTATGATAAATTCAAGAACCTGCTCCACGACCCGTCGCCTTCGCAGTTGCTTAAGAGCCTGAGCCAGGTATTTACCAATGAAGAAATACAGGAGTTGTTTGCTCATCCTGTTTCGGAACTGAAAACAGCACATGAAAGCAAGGAGTTGAAAAAAACGTTCTATGATCCTCTTGCTTACATGATGGCGGTAGATTATCAAACTTACCTGGTTGATGATATTTTACAGAAGGTTGACAGGGCAACCATGTCAGTAAGTCTTGAAGGGAGAGAACCTTTCCTGGACCAGGACATTATTGAATGGGCAGCGCAATTACCATCTGATTACAAATACCATGATGGGCAAAAGAAATACATACTAAAGCAGATCGTTCACAAATATATTCCCCGTGAATTGATGGAAAGGCCAAAGATGGGTTTTGGTATTCCTATTGAAAGCTGGCTTACTTCTGAGCTGAAAGAAATGGTCAATGAGTATTTAAGTGAAGAGAGCTTACGGTCACATAATCTTTTTAACATTCAAGCGGTTAGAAAGATAGTTCATCACTTCTTCCATGGCCGAACGGAAAAACACCTGAAGGTCTGGTATCTTCTGGCCTTTCAAATGTGGTATAAACAATGGATGTAAAAAGGGTCCTGTACCTTACTTATGACGGATTAACTGATCCCCTGGGCCAATCGCAGATACTGCCCTATCTAACAGGACTATCTCAATATGGTTACCAGTTTACTATTCTAAGCTTTGAAAAAGAAGACCGTTTTCAAAAAGAAAGGGAAGTGATTGAGCGGCTGACACAGGAATCCGGAATTGACTGGGTGCCGGTACCATTTACATCAAAGCCGCCGCTCCTGTCAAAATTTTACGATGCGGTGCAGATGCGCAGAAAAGCTACTGCCTTGCAAAAGAAGATGAAATTTGATATGGTCCACTGCCGCAGCTATATAGCCGCAGACGTTGGACTTTATCTGAAGAAAAAGTTTGGCGTTAAATTCTTTTTTGATATGCGCGGTTTTTGGGCCGATGAAAAAAAAGACGGCTCGTGGAAAGTGAATCATCCGGTGTTCAGCGGAGTATATAAGTACTACAAGAAAAAGGAAGCGCAGTACCTGCAACATGCGGATTATATTATTTCACTAACCGAAGCCGGAAAGAGAGAGATGATGACCTGGCCTGCCTACCAACACCACGTACCTCTTTCCGTCATTCCCTGCTGTGCAGATATGGCTCATTTTTCATTAACAGATTCGGTACAAAAGAAAAGGGGAAGAGAGACACTGGGAATATCCCAGGAAGCACTTGTGGTGAGTTATTTGGGATCGGTTGGTACCTGGTATATGCTGGATGAAATGTTATTGTTCTTTAAGAAGCTTAAAGAACGGTATCCTGATGCAAAATTTCTTTTCATTACTCATACACCCCGCCAGGTCATCGATCAACGCATTGCCCATTTTAATTTGGAGCAAAAAGATTTTATTATTACACAGGCTTCCCGAAAAGAAGTGCCCGGTCTGGTAAAGACATCCGATATTAATATTTCTTTTATTAAACCGGTTTATTCAAAGATATCCAGTTCTCCTACCAAGCTTGGTGAGGTTTTATCGATGGGAATACCGGTTATTGTCAACAGTGGCGTTGGGGACGTTCAGCAAACCGTGGAGAATGCAGATGCAGGTTATGTAATGCACGGTTTTGAAGCACAAGAGTTTGAAAAAGCAATTATGCTGATACCTCAACTTAAACAAAAATCTCCAGCTGCCATCCGTGCAGCTGCGGAAACTATTTACAGCCTGGAAAAAGGCATTCAGTCATATCTCTCCTGTTACCGGCAGGTTTTATCATAAGAAACATGAACACATTACAAATAAGTGATCTTTTTTCAAAAAAGTATTCCAGGCTAACGCAAACAAAAAACAGAGCCATCTACGAGTTTCCTATTGAAGACGGGAATATTGATATGGTCACTGTGGATTCGTTTGGAGAAGAATGGCAGGCATTTCATGGTTTTGAGGAACAGGAAATACAAAAGCTAGGCGATGAATATTTTGATATCATTACCCCTGAAATGTTGAATAAATCCACTTCTGTGCTTGAGGTGGGTTGTGGCAGCGGCAGGTTTTTGAAATATGTCAGTACCAAAGCCGGTTTTATTGTTGGTGTGGATCCAAGTCATGCTATACATGCTTCCGATAACTTATTGGGTCCAAAAGATAACGTGGTCCTGGTTAAGGCTTCTGCCAATGACCTTCCTTTTGCAAATGAAACCTTTGATTTTGTTTACTCCATCGGTGTCTTGCACCATATACCGGATACCTTAAAAGCAATGCAGGCCTGTGTAGATAAAGTAAAGAAGGGTGGTTATTTCTTTACTTATCTCTATTACAACCTGGATAACCGGGGCCTTTTGTTCCGCACTATTTTTAATGCTTCTACCCTCTTAAGAAAAGGCGTATCAAAGCTTTCCGGTAAGCCAAAGCGATTTGTCTGTGACATCCTGGCTGTTGGGCTTTACATGCCCTTCGTAGGCTTTAGCCGGCTGTTAAAACGGGCAGGCGTGAAAGAGGCGATCAGGCAAAAGATCCCTTTGTACGGATACGAGAACAAAAGCTTTTATATTATCCGGAATGATGCTTTGGACAGGTTTGGAACTCCCCTGGAACAACGATTTACGAAAAGGGAAATCCGGGAAATGATGGAAAAGTGCGGACTGGAGCAGATTGTGTTTTCAAATAATATTCCTTATTGGCATGCTGTCGGAAAGAAGAAATAGAAAGAAGAAAGTGCTGGTCATCTGTCCGCATCCTGTGGGATACGCACCCGGGCAGCGATTAAAGTATGAACAATATTTTTCTGCTTTTGAAGCAGCCGGATACGAGGTTACCGTTTCGCCTTTTATGTCTGAAGCTTTTCAGAAGATCGTCTATAAAAAGGGCCATTTCATTCAAAAAGCATTGTGGACTATTGCCGGCTATATCAAAAGGGCCGGAGATCTTTTTACCATCAGGAAATATGATGTTGTCTATGTATTTCTATGGGTAGCACCTTTTGCTCCTCCCTTATTTGAAAAGCTAACACGGAGGCTTGCCAGGAGAGTTATCTACGACATTGACGACCTGGTGTTCCTAAATCCTCCCAGTTCAACCAACCCGCTGGTGCATTATTTACGATCACCCCGGAATCATATTTCATTAATGAAATCAGCTGATCATGTGATCACCTGTACGCCTTACCTGGACCAATTTGTAAGAAAGTACAATGCAAAGACAACCGATATCTCCTCTACGATCAATACGCAACTGTACAAACCAAAGACCGATTATTCCGTCAATAGCGGAAAGTTTGTGATCGGGTGGAGTGGAAGTCATAGCACTTCCAAATACCTCCACCTTCTTGATGAAGTTTTTGTGGAACTTGCCAGGGAATATGATTTTAAATTGTTAGTGATGGGTGATGCCGGTTTCCGCTTACCAGGTGTGGAGGTAGAAGCCCTGGAATGGAAAGAAGAATACGAGATTGATGTTATCCGCCAATTTGATATTGGTGTTTATCCTTTACCTGATGAAGAATG
>DASVSM010000589.1:0-2934 GCA_036388115.1 Flavisolibacter sp. | reverse complement strand
AGACTTGCCACTTTGCCCAAAGGTGTAGTGCTGGAAATCATTATCGGTAGCCACGAAGGATGACTTTACACCAACGCCCAACTTGCCTTTGGCAAAACCTTGTTCATAGTCGGCTTTGGCGGAATAAATGTCAATGGTTGTAGGGGTCACCATTTCGTAGGTAATGGTGTTGAGTAGTGTTTGTCCGGTGCCATTGTAATAAGCATTTGGCTGGAACTGAACGCCGGTCATGTTGTAATAGCCGTAATCTGCATTGAAACTAAAGGTTCTGCCCTCCTTTCCTGCATAGAGGTAGTTCAGGTTCAGGTCCAGGTGATCACGATCGGAACGGAAACGGTTATCCGCTTTCAGGAGACGCGAAGGGTTTGCATGAACGGCTGAAATGGAGGTAAAACTGTTGTTGGCAAGAACACTATTTCCAAAATTGCCATTGACCAGCAAGCCCACCGTATTTTGGGTATTGATGAAATAATCGGTGCCGGCTTTGAAGTTGAATGTCTTGCTGGCCTCTTTCATAGTTCCGGTTTGATAGAAGGCGGAATCTGTCTGCTGCCGGTGCATGTTGATTTTCTTTTGCGTGGTGGCATCGTTATAGGTGACACCACCAAAGAGGTTGACTTTTGCTGTCAGGTGATTGAATGAAAGACCAGAGTTGTATTTACCATAAACGCCCTGGTTGTAGCCTGCTGCAAGGGAACCATTGGTACCGAGTGATTTGTTCTTTTTGAGACGGATATTAATGATGCCTGCATTACCGGCTGCTTCGTATTTAGCCGAAGGGTGTGTGACCAATTCAATGGCCTCTACTTCTGAGGATTGGATGGACTTCAGGTAAGCTGCCAGGTCAGCGCCGGCTAAGGGAGTTGGCTTGCCATCAATAAAAATCTGCACACTGTTCTTTCCATTCATACCAATGCGGTCTTCGCTGTTGACAGTTACAGAAGGCGATTTACGCAGGAGCTCCAGCACATTGTTGCCTGTAGCGTTGATGGTGCCTTCTACATTAAGGATCGTCCTGTCACCTTTAACCTGTACTAGTGGTTTTTTGGCAGTGACGACAACGGAAGCCATTTGAGCAGGAGCTTCCTGCAATAGAAGCACAACCGGAAAACCGCTTTGGGAGAGTTTAAAATAAGCAGTACTATAACCAACAGAAGACGCCGTAATTAGATAGTGAACGCTGTCCGGAATGGCAAAAGTGAAGGCGCCGTCTTCTTTTGATACCTGTAGTTTGACAATGGATGAATCGGCTGCTTTAAGAAGAGATACAGTAGCGCCAGCGATGGCTATGCCTTTGTTGCTTTTCACATTGCCCGTAATGGTTTGCGCCTGCAGCGAAAAGCTCAGGATAGTTTGGATAAGAAGGAGATTGAAAATTATCCGCATAATGGGTGTTTTTGTTTGAGAGGACAAACCTAGAACAGCCATTATGGGAAGGGAAAAACGTTACGTGAAGTTGAGAATTCAGAGGGTATAAACCTGAAAGACTATCCCTTCAACTTATATAATTGAACAGAAAGGTTTTCACGGCAGCAACATGGTATTATTCTTTAAGCATTGCAATAAAATGTGATTTTTTAGTTGTACAGTGATCCTCCTATTATAACCATGATATTTAGTTAGAAGCACTTGATTATCGAACGCAGGCCATCTTTTCCGTTCGCCGGGAGAGTTTATTCATCCGGCTCTGAAGCTATCTTCTTCCCGCCCAGCACCTCCTTCCAATCTTCTGTTGTCATGGCGCTCAAAATGTTCTTCCCTGCTTGCACCAGGTCGGCAAAACGGGCTTTTTTACTTTCCTGAAGCAGCATCATTTTTTCCTCAACCGTACCGGGACAGATGAGGCGGATGGCCTGTACGTTCTGGTGCTGCCCGATACGGTAGGCACGATCAATGGCTTGCGCTTCCACGGCCGGGTTCCACCAGGGGTCAACCAGGTATACATAACTGGCAGCCGTGAGGTTTAGTCCCGTGCCACCCGCCTTAAGACTAAGCAGGAAGACCCTTACCTGTGGATCGTTCTGAAAACGATGCACGGCTTCTTCCCGGTTACGCGTAGCGCCGGTGAGGCAGGCGTACCTGATTCCACTTTTGTCCAGTTCTTCCCGCAGCAAATCAAGCATGCCGACAAACTGCGAAAACACCAGGATCTTGTGCTGCACCGATTTGCTGTCTATCTGTTCCATTAGCGCCCCAATTTTTGAAGAACCTCCCCCCTGCAAGTGTTCAGCTTTGAGCAGGCGCGGGTCGTTACAGATCTGGCGCAGTTGTGTAAGTCCGCGCAACACATGCATAGAAGCCCGCAGGATCTCGTCTTTCATCTTGCCTTCGAGGTAGTCACGCAGTTCACCTTCGTAGGCTTCATAAACAGCACGCTGTGCATCATCCATGGGGCAATAGAGTACCTGCTCCGTTTTGTCAGGGAGTTCACGGGCCACGGCCTCTTTCGTGCGCCTGAGAATAAACGGCGCCACCTTGCGCTGCAGTTCTGCGGCACGCCGGCTGTCTTCAAATTTGTCGATAGGCGTGGAATAGACATCCCTGAAGTATTGCTTGTTACCAAGTAACCCAGGACACGCAAAAGATAGTTGTGCATACAGATCCAGCGTGTTGTTCTCGATGGGAGTACCCGTAATAGCCAGCCTGTTTCCTGACTGCAACAGGCGGGCAGCATGGTAGCGCTGTGAGCTGCTGTTTTTTATCTGCTGCGATTCATCTAAAAACACGTACCCAAACTGATAGTGTCGCAGGTAATTGATATCTGAAAGCAAGGCGCCATACGATGTAAGTACCACATCGTATTGTGCAAATGCCTGCACTTCTTTTTTGCGGTTGCCGCCATGTAGGATGTGTACTTTTAAAGAAGGTGCAAAGCGAGTTAACTCCTCACGCCAGTTGAAGAGCAGTGATGTTGGCATTACAATGAGGTGAGTG
>DASVSM010000588.1:0-2057 GCA_036388115.1 Flavisolibacter sp. | reverse complement strand
ACCCCGAGCTCTACGGTGACATTTACCACAAAGTCCGCATCAACTACTATCCGCCGGCCGGCGATAATAAGGAAAGCTGGGACAACATCGACATTTTTGGCTGGTTAGGTTATAAAATGCAGATCAAGATCAACTTCCTTTGCCGCGATTCTATTTTAGCAGCACCAATCGTACTGGATCTGGCGCTGTTTGCTGACCTGTCAAAACGGGCGGGAATGTCAGGCATCCAGGAATGGTTGTCGTTCTACTTTAAATCGCCGCAAACAGCTGCCGGACTTCGTCCGGAACATGACATCTTTAAACAACTGATTAAATTACAGAACACATTACGCCACCTGATGGGAGAGGACCTGATCACACACCTTGGTTTAGACTATTACCAGGACCTGGTGGAAGCGCTGTCATGATCTTCGTAAAATCAATCGCCACTTGCTTAGGCATTGGCTATATTCAAAAAGGTGCAGGCACAATTGCTGCACTTTTTTGTTGCGCTGTATGGTATCTGTTGCGGTTAGATCAAACTGGTTTTATTTTTCAGCTGGTGCTGATTGCAGCCACATTTTTTGTTGGTGCATGGACCGCAACAGAAGTAGAAAAAGAATGGGGGCATGACAGCAACCGCATTGTTATTGATGAATGGTTGGGAATGAGCGTTGCCTTGTTCCTGATACCTTTTAGCTGGGTAAATTTTTTATTTGCCTTTGTGCTGTTTAGGTTTTTTGATATCGCAAAGCCCTTGTTTATAAAAAAGATGGAAGCAGCAAGAGGAGGTTGGGGAGTGATGCTGGATGATTTATTGGCGGGTATTTATTCTAGCCTAATTTTACACCTGTTAATTAAAAGCCACCTCTTTTAATGTACACATTTGCCAAAGCTCAAATTGCGTCTTTCCTTGCGTCCGTGGTTGACTACCTGGTGACTATCCTTAACGTGGAAGTCCTTGGCTTTTGGTATGTCATTGCCAGCAGTACAGGCACTATCGTTGGTGGCATAACTAATTTTTCTTTAGGGCGGCATTGGGTATTCAGGGGAAGTGAAAGGGAACGAAGAATTCAGTTGCTCCGTTATTTTATCGTCTGGAGCGGCTACCTGGTTTTGGCAACTTCGGGTGTTTACCTGTTAACCCATTTGGGAGGCTTTAATTATATCATATCTAAAATAACAGTCACTTTGTTTTTAGCGATTGCTTACAATTATCCTTTGCAGAAAAGGTTTGTCTTCAGATGAAATGGCGCTGTTTGTGTCGTCTTTTCGTGCGTCGCGGTGTGCAAAAACTTGAATATGGAAACCAGACCTATCAGAGTCAGATTGCAATTTGGGATCTACAAGATCATTGATCCTTTTGTAAAGGTGTTGCTGAAAATTGGCTTCACGCCCAATGTTGTTACCGTTATCGGGTTTTTATTGAATATTGGTGTAGCAGTGATTTTTATTCTCGGCGCTGAAAAAACAGAACGGAATGATTTGTCGTATGTAGGCTGGGCCGGCGGATTGATTTTATTTGCCGGCTTGTTTGATATGCTGGACGGGCAGGTGGCGAGGTTGGGTAAAATGAGTTCCTCTTTTGGTGCCTTACTTGATTCTGTTTTGGATCGCTACAGCGAGTTGTTTATGTTTCTAGGCATCTGCTATTACCTCATTGCGCATCATTATTTTATTTCTTCGCTCCTGGCTTTTATCGGGCTCGTTGGTTCTATGATGGTGAGTTACACAAGGGCAAGGGCCGAAGGTTTGGGGATTGAATGCAAAGGAGGATTGATGCAGCGTCCGGAAAGGGTTATTCTTGTAGGCACTTCGGCATTAGTATGCGGCATCGTATCGGGTTATATTGGCGGCGACTACAAGTTGTTTATTAATGGCGTTCCATTCCATGTTTTTGAAACAATGTCCATCTTCACCATCCCGCTGGCAGTGCTGGCTATACTTACCAATATTACCGCTTACCATCGCCTGATGGATGCCAAACGTGCCCTGGATGCAAAGGACAGGCTGGGGCAGTAACCGAAATTTGGTGCCTTCCGCTTACATTTGTCCGCTAAAACACCAGACTGCATTCA
>DASVSM010000587.1:0-2956 GCA_036388115.1 Flavisolibacter sp. | reverse complement strand
TCTTTTGCCTTTAATTTTTTTGTCGAGCAGGGACAGGGACAGGGACAAATTGCGCTTACTTCTTCCATTGCTGCGTTAAGGGGAAACAGCTGGGCTCCGGCGTACAGTGCAAGCAAAGCGTTCATGAGCAATTACGCGGAAGGGTTGGCGCTGAAAGCAAGGCGACAGAAAAGGGACATCACTGTTACCGACATCAAACCGGGCTTTATTAAAACGAGCATGGCGAAAGGTCACGGGCAATTCTGGGTGGCCTCCCCGGCTAAGGCGTCGCTTCAAATAAAGAGGGCAATCGACCGGAAAAAGCGGGTTGTTTACATCACCCGCCGCTGGTGGCTCATTGCCTGGATTCTGAAAGTTTTGCCTTTTTCGCTTTACAAGCGGATTGCGTAATGTTAAAAGAAATTACGCATCCCCTTGCCGCCGTGTAATTTTTCTAACTTTCGCATCGTTTCTATGTCAATACCGCACAACGCTATATTTGTATGAACAACTACGCTACCATGACCGCTAATTTCGACCGCCAAAAAAATGCACAGGCTGCGCTTTATACCGGCATCATTGCCGGAGCTCTGCTTTTGATCATCTGGTTTGTGAAGTTCTACCAACCTGTGGTGCCTCCTGCACCAGTGGAAGAATATGTTGAAATTGCTTTACCGGACATGCCACCCCCGCCGGTTGAAGACGTAAACCTTGGCAACAATGATGTGGGTTCCGGTAATGTACAACCCATCGTAACCGGTACGCCCAGCTCAGCCCCTGTTTCGCAGGATGTGGCACCGTCAAGAGGGGAAACTTCCCAACAGGCCACGAAAGATTTTGATGAAGATGATGATAAGGCTAGCCCGGTGATTGCAAAACCTTCTAAACCCAGTCCTGCCGCAAAAGAAATAAACAATAATACATCGGACCAGAGTACCGCTAATAATACGCCTCAGTTGAGAAGAGGTGCACAAATGACAAGCGTCAGAGGAAGCGGCAACGGTGGAAATACAGATGCACTGGGCTACAACAAACCTGGCAGCCAGGGGCCCGGCGATGGTCCTGGTGATAAAGGAACATTCAATGGAAACCCGAAAGGAACCAATTTTGGTGTGAAGATGTATCCTATCGGTAACCAGAGTTTTGAAGATGATTTTAACCAGAACGCCAAGGTTGCTATGATGGTGGAAGTAGATGCGGGAGGAAAAGTAACGTCAGCCTCACATACATCGAAAGGCTCCACAGGAACGGCAACAAGGGGCATGATTGATATTGCCCGCCGCCGCGCCTTCCAGGTTAAATTTCCGGCAACCGGTGCACCGCAAAAAGGAACATTGATATTTGACTTCTCGGTGCGTTAGCGGCTCCTATTTTTGCGGAGTGAATTACAAACAGACTTTAGATTATTTATACAACAAACTGCCCATGTTTAGCCGCATGGGCAGTGCTGCATTCAGGAAGGACCTGGTCAATATCAAACTGCTTTGCGAAGCGTTAGGTAATCCGCACGAAAAGTTTAAATCAATTCACGTTGCGGGCACCAACGGAAAGGGATCAGTCAGCCATATGCTGGCAGCTATCTTTCAAAAGGCTAGCTATAAAACCGGCTTATACACCTCACCTCATTTATACGATTTCCGTGAGCGGATAAAGATCGATGGCGTCATGCTATCGGAAGACTTTGTTGTTGAATTTGTAGATAAAATAAAGCCGCTGATCGAAAGACTCGAACCTTCTTTTTTTGAGATCACCGTCGCGATGGCGTTTGACGTTTTTGCCAGACAACAAATTGATATTGCCATTATCGAAGTCGGTTTGGGCGGGCGGCTGGACAGCACAAATATCATTACCCCGGAACTGTCGGTCATCACCAATATTGGCTGGGACCATATGAATATGCTGGGCAGTACCCTGGAAGAAATTGCTGTAGAGAAAGCTGGTATTATCAAACCAGGCGTTCCGGTAATCATCGGTGAACTGCACCCTGAAACTAAACCTGTTTTTGAAAAAAGAGCAAGCGAAGTCAATGCGCCTCTTTTTTATGCGGAAGACATGTTTACGGACGTAAGCTATCAACTTTATCATGATCATCTCGCCGTTCAATACAAAAAAGAAGATGATCAACTGGTTAACATACAAACAGATCTGACAGGCATTTATCAAATTCAAAATGTAGGTACGGTGCTGACTGCCGTGGAAGTCTTGCAAAGGTTAGAATGGAAGCTGGAAGAGGAGACGGTGCGTACCGCTTTACCGGTTGCAAAAGCCATAACAGGGCTGATGGGCCGTTGGGATGTGATTCATCAAAACCCGACAATCATTCTGGAAGTAGCGCATAATAAAAACGGCATTGAAAAAATGCTGGCCCATTTGAACCAGATTTCTTTTCATTATTTGCACATCGTAATGGGTGTGGTAAAAGACAAAGATGTAGAACAAATATTTGCACTGTTGCCGAAATCTGCCACCTATTATTTTACGCAGGCTCACATTCCGCGGGCATTACCCGCAGCGGAGCTGAAGGAGAAAGCGGCCCTGATGGCACTTTCTGGTAATGCATTTGACGACGTAAACGCTGCGCTGCAAAAAGCGCTGGAAGATGCAGCCAAAGAGGATGTGATCATTGTTTGCGGCAGCATCTTTCTGGTGGCTGAAGTGGATAAGACCTTGCTATCTTAAAGCTTTATTTCACCCAACTTAAGTAACGCATACATAATGCAGTTTACATGCAGGCTTTGCATCATCTTATTTTCTCTCACCAATTGCTTTACTTCATCAATTGACATCAATAACACATCCACATCTTCCGTATCGTCCAAATGTTGCTCGGTTATTTTTTCGCCTCCGGTAGCCAGGAACATGTGCATGAAATTATTCGTGGTGGAAGGGTTGGCAGAAATCTTTCCTAAATATTCAATCGTTTCAAACCGGTAGCCCGTTTCTTCCAGCAGTTCCCGTTCCATTCCTTCCTGTACAT
>DASVSM010000586.1:0-8755 GCA_036388115.1 Flavisolibacter sp. | reverse complement strand
CAACAAGTTTCTGACTGCTTTCCCTGCGGCAAGGCATTCTTCTTTTTTCTCCTTGCTTAAGGCAGGATTGGAAGAAGAGTAAGGAAGACTCATGCCTAATGCCTCGATCGCTGCAGCCATTGTATTAGCCGTGTACATGCCACCACAGGCACCAGCCCCCGGACAAGAACCTTTTACAATCGATTTGAAATCTTCAGCCGTGATCGTCCCTGCAATCTTTTGTCCTAAAGCTTCAAAAGCGGAAATAATATTGAGGTCCTGTCCATTGTAATGGCCCGCTGCAATTGTTCCACCATATACCATAATAGCCGGACGATTCAGCCGTCCCATCGCCATGATGGAGCCGGGCATGTTTTTATCACACCCAGGCAATGCAATAACAGCATCATAATATTGGGCACCACAAACAGCTTCAATGGAATCGGCAATAATATCGCGGCTTACCAATGAATACCGCATACCATCCGTTCCGTTGCTGATGCCGTCGCTGACACCAATGGTGTTAAATATCAATCCTACCAAATCCGTATCCCACACACCTTGCTTTACCACTTTTGCTAGGTCATTCAGGTGCATGTTGCATGTGTTGCCATCATAGCCCATACTCACGATCCCTACCTGCGCTTTTTTCAAATCATCGTCCGTCAGGCCAATGCCGTAAAGCATTGCCTGGGCTGCAGGCTGTGTTTCATCCTGGGTGATGGTCTTGCTATATTTATTCAGTTCATTCATGCTACTTCTTGAAGGCGGAATTCTTTTTCCAGTACGCAGTTTTTATATGCTTTTTGAATGATGGCTCCCAGTGAGTCTTTCCATTCCAGGCCGAACCTGATATCATCCAGAGATTCGATGCCGATTACTTCGGCAGCGGTACCACAATAAAAAGCACTGTCGGCACCATGCACTTCTTTCAGTGTTAATTGTTTTTCCACTACTTCAATTCCTAATTGCTGGCAGAGTTCCAACACGGTAGCTCTTGTGATACCCGGTAGAATGCTGCCCAATTGAGGGGTATATAAAACATTTCCTTTTTGAACAAAGAAGTTTGCCCCCGGACCTTCGGCAATAAAACCCTGCACATCTAAAAGCAGGGCTTCATCAAAACCACAGTCTTTTGCTTCCTGCGTTGCCATGATGGAGTTGACGTAATGTCCCGAAACTTTTGCCTCTACTTTAAAACACTGTGGTGGAATTCTGCGATAGGTTGATGTTTTCAATCGTAGAAGATTATTACCCAGGTAAGCACCCCATTCCCAGGTGGCAATCAGCAACTGGGCTGCCTTCCCTTTGGTTAAAGACATGTTGGGCGGACAGGTTACGAGTGGCCGTATGTACGCATCCTTATGGCTGTTGCGGCGCAGCACCTCGTAAGTAATGTCAATTAACTCCTCGTTGTTGTAAGCATAAGGAATACCAACAGCTTCGCAGGAAAACTTCAGGCGGTCGTAATGTTCTTTCGCTTTAAAAATCCGCACGCCATTTTGCGTGTTATAGGAGCGGATGCCTTCAAAGGCGCCGTACCCATAATGCAATGACTGATCGTACAGGTTTCCTTTTGCGTCTGTTGCTTTTACAAACTCGCCGTTGTAATAGATGATCGTTGTTTCGTTATAGTACATAGTCAGGCTATAGATTTTTGATACTTCAAAATCTTTCACATAGCAAGCAAACCTGTTAGAGCAGCCCATCCCGACCTTCCTGTGAGAAGGCCATCCAATTTACCCATACAGTACCTATACTGCACAAGTCCGGAGGGCTGTTAAATCAATGTTGATTTTCTCAATTCTATATTTGACTGGTTAATGTCTTTCGGCAGTCTATCTGCCACATAATCACTAACCAGATCGCCAATCGTTGATGTGAAATAATAGTTTAAAGGGTCGATATCTTTTGTTACAAATCTCGATGCCAATGTCCACGCCACGGCGTCTTTCACCAGCTTTGCTTCTTCTGTCATACCAAAGTATTCCAGCATCATGGCTGTTGATAAAATAGAGCCCATTGGATTGGCTATGTCTTTACCAGCGGCCTGGGGATAAGAACCATGGATCGGTTCAAACAGAACAGTTCCGGTACCCACAGAAGCAGAGGGCAACAGTCCAAGCGAACCACTTAACACGCTGGCTTCATCGCTGATAATATCGCCAAACATGTTCTCTGTAAGGACAACATCGAATTGCTTTGGATTCAGGATGATCTGCATGGCCGCATTGTCCACAAACATGTAGTCAACTGCAACATCAGGGTACTGCGGTGCAATGTCCTGTACCACTTTTCTCCAAAGGCGTGACGTTTCCAGCACGTTGGCTTTGTCAACCAACGTAAGTTTTTTCCGGCGTTCCGGCTTTTGAGCAAAATGGAAAGCCAGGTGGGCTATTCGTTCAATTTCAGCCCGGCTATAAATGCAATTATCGCTGGCAATAGTTCCGTCGGCGCTTAAGCTCTTCTCTCCGAAATAAATTCCACCTGTTAGTTCGCGGAAGATGATAAAATCAACTCCTTCCAAATTTTTTGGATTGAGCGGAGAAAGATGCTGTAAAGAAGAATAGGTTGTGATCGGCCGGATGTTGGCATAGAGCTGCAATTCTTTTCGGATGCGAAGCAAACCTTGTTCCGGTCTTACTTTGGCCGTCGGGTCGTTATCGTATTTGGGATGACCAATGGCTCCGAATAGAATCGCATCACTGTTGCGGCATATTTCCAATGTTTCATCCGGTAATGGATTTCCGGTTTTATCAATGGCATCGGCACCCATTAAACCATAACTGTAATGAAACTGGTGACCGAACTTTTCGGCAACGGCATCCAGAACTTTTAATGACTGTTTGGTGACTTCCGGGCCAATTCCATCTCCTAATATGACAGCAATGAGTTTTTCCATAATTGTTAAGCCGGGTGTTTTTCAAATGCCTCAATATCTGCTTTGATGCTTAATAAAAAGTCGATATCATCGTAACCATTCAACAGGCAGGTTTTTTTGTAATTGTTGATGTCAAATCTTTCCTGCTCTCCCGTTCTATCAATGGTGATAGTTTGTTGCTCCAGATTTACGGTCAGTGTGGACCCGTTTTCCAGTGCGAAAATCTGCGCCAGAAATTCATCACTTACCTGAACCGGAATCAACCCATTGTTTAATGCATTGTTCTTAAAGATGTCGGCAAAAAAGCTTGACACGACAACCCTGAACCCGTAATCATGAAGGGACCAGGCAGCATGTTCTCTGGAAGAACCGCAACCGAAATTTTTTCCGGCAACTAATACCTCACCTGCATATGCAGGGTCGTTCAATACAAAACCAGCTTTTGGTTTTGTGTCGTCATCATTCTCGTACCGCCAGTCGCGGAAAAGATTTTTGCCAAAACCTTCCCTCGTTGTTGCTTTTAAAAAACGGGCAGGAATGATCTGGTCCGTATCCACGTTTTCCATCTGCAATGGAACAAAAGAGCTATGTATGATATTGATTGCCTGCATGTTTTTTGAAATAATTTTTAACCCTCAACTCTTAGCCTCTCAACTGAACATTGAAAATTGATCGTTGAAATTTTCTCTAACTCAGAAATTCTCTCACATCAGTTACCTTACCGGTGATTGCTGCAACTGCAGCCGTCAACGGACTTGCTAAAAGCGTTCTTGCCCCTGCTCCTTGTCTTCCTTCGAAGTTGCGGTTGCTGGTAGAGATGCAGTATTCCCCTGCAGGGATCTTGTCTTCATTCATTCCCAAACACGCACTGCATCCCGCCTGGCGAACTTCGAAACCGGCATCCTCAAAAATCTGGTTCAGGCCTTCGGCTTTTGCCTGGGCCGCCACTTGCTGTGAGCCGGGAACGATCATCACTTTCACGCCTTCATTCTTTTTTCTTCCCTTGACAATGCTGGCCACCAAACGCAAGTCTTCAATCCTGGAATTGGTGCAACTGCCAATGAATACGTTTTGCACTGGCATGCCCTTGAGCGGCTTTCCTGCATGAAGACCCATATATTCAAGCGCCTTCACAATATTTTTTCTTTCACCTTCTTCCGGTATACTTTCTAAGGTTGGAATCAAACCATTGATAGCGATTCCCAACCCAGGATTTGTTCCGTAAGTGATCATGGGCTCGATGTCAGCCGCATTGATGAAAATTTCTTTATCGAATCTTGCGTCCGCATCGCTGAATAATGTTTTCCATTCTGCTAGTTTTCTCTCCCACTCATCTCCTTTTGGTGCAAACTCCCTTCCTTTTATATAGTCGAACGTTGTTTGGTCCGGAGCAATCATGCCGCCTCTTGCACCCATCTCAATGCTCATGTTGCAGATGGTCATGCGGGCTTCCATGCTCAGCGAACGAATGGCTGAACCAGCATATTCAACAAAATAACCCGTAGCGCCGCTGGCAGATATTTTTGCAATGATGTAAAGAATGATGTCTTTTGAAACAACACCTTTGTTCAGTTCACCCTCAATGTTGATGCGCATAAGCTTTGGCTTTGTCTGCAGCAAGCATTGCGAAGCAAACACCATCTCCACTTCACTGGTGCCGATGCCAAACGCAATGGAACCGAAGGCGCCATGAGTAGAAGTATGGCTGTCGCCGCAAACCATTGTCATGCCTGGTTGTGTAATGCCCAATTCAGGTCCAATTACATGAACGATGCCTTGATATGGATGGCCGAGGCCATATAATTCAACACCGAACTTTTTACAGTTTTCAATCAGTTGTTCCACCTGTAATCTTGACAACTGGTCTTTAATCGGCAGGTGTTGATTGATGGTTGGAACATTATGGTCAGCTGTGGCGACTACCTGCTCTGGTCTGAAAACTTTCAAACCTCTCCTCTCCAATCCGGCAAAAGCCTGCGGACTGGTGACTTCATGAATAAAGTGTTTATCTATATAAATAACCTCGGGCCCATCTTTTATGGACTTTACAATATGTTTATCCCAAATCTTTTCAAATAATGTTTTTCCAACCCCAACTTCTAGACGGGCTTCGTTGCTTTTTTCTATATTGTTTCTTTCACTCATTATTAGTTTGCTTTTCTCAGGCTATCTCCGGTTGTGGTTGATAGGCGGTGGCTAATTGCAATAGATCTTCGTCTTTTACTTCTTTGTGCAGATCTGCCACCTTTAAAAACGAATCATATAAGACGTCAACATCATTGCGGTTGAACTGATAACCCAGTTTCTGAAAACGATAAGCAAGGGCACTTCTGCCGCTTCTTGCCGTTAACACAATCTTGCTTTGTTCCGCTCCTACTTCTTCAGGAGCAATGATCTCATACGTTAATGCATCTTTCAAAAATCCATCCTGGTGAATACCCGACGAATGCGAGAAGGCATTAGCACCAACAATGGCTTTGTTCGGCTGAACCGGCATGCGCATTGTTTCCGATACCTGCCGGCTGATTGGGTTCAGTTGCGCAGCATTTACGGCCGTATATAATCCCAAGTGCTTGTGTTGTTTTAAAACCATCACTACTTCTTCCAGTGACGTATTTCCTGCCCTTTCTCCTAAACCATTGATCGTACACTCTATTTGACGGGCACCGTTTATTACACCGGCAATGGAGTTGGCTGTTGCCAGTCCTAAATCATTATGACAATGACAGGAAATGATTGCCTTATCAATATTGGAAACATTGTTTACTAAAAAGGCAATTTTATCGCCGTACTGATTGGGCAGGCAATACCCGGTTGTGTCAGGGATGTTAACGGTAGTGGCACCAGCCTTGATCACTGCTTCAATTACTTTAGCCAAGTATTCATTGTCGGTTCTACCGGCGTCTTCTGCGTAAAACTCCACATCGTCGGTAAAGTTTCGGGCCCATTTTACGCATTGGACCGCTCTTTCCAGTATTTCTTCTCTTGTAGAATTGAACTTGCCTTTAATATGATAATCCGAAGTACCGATGCCGGTATGAATGCGCGGACGTTTTGCATACTTCAGCGCCTGTGCGGCTACTTCGATATCTTTTTTTACGGCACGGCTCAAACCGCAAACAACTGCTTCTGTTATGGTCCTTGATATCTGGTTCACAGACTCGTAGTCGCCGGGACTGGAGATGGGAAAACCCGCTTCGATAATATCCACGCCAAGGCTTTCCAGCTCCAATGCCAGGGCCACCTTCTCCGGTGTATTCAGCTTGCAGCCAGGTACCTGTTCGCCATCGCGAAGTGTTGTGTCGAAAATAAAAACTTTGTTTTCTGCCATAAGATATTATTGCGCTATTTGATGGAATTTGCCGGTTGCTCTCTTTAAAATTAGAATGATCGCAACTGGACAAGAAAACAATTTATGCGGTAATTTGCATAGATGAAATTGCAACTGTTGCGCTGGAACCCTTATCTGTACAGCGTTTCAGCTAAAACATTATATGATGCCAAGCCGTTCCGCCGATACCTTGTACCAATTGATTCACTCCCTCCAGAAAGCAGAAAAGAGGGCCTTTAAGCTTTACGTCACACGAAATAGCTCGAATGAGGACCTGAAGATCATCCAGCTTTTCGACGCTATTGACAAGATGAATGAGTACGACGACGCCGTGCTTTTGAAGAAGCTGCAGTTCACCAAAAAAGAACAATTAGCCAACCGGAAAACACATCTCTATAAGCAGATCCTGGCCAGTTTACGACTGCTTGAAAGCAACGAACACATCGACATTCAGCTTCATGAACAACTGGATTCTGCCCGGATCCTTTATAACAAGAGTCTCTATCTTCAAAGCCTGAAAATTTTAGAAAAAACAAAGGAGGCCGCCAGAAACACACACCAGGACAGCTACCTGCTTCAGGCTTTGTTCCTCGAGAAAAAAATTGAAGCCTTACACATAACAAGGAGCCTGAGAGACAGGGCGGGCCAACTAGCAACAGAAACAACAGAGCTGATGAAGCGGCTTCAGTTGACGTCTCATCTTTCTAATCTGGCATTGGAGCTTTACGGCTGGTATATCAACTACGGGCATGCAAGAAACGAAGAGGATGAGAAGAACATTCAATCGTTTTTTCAAACAAATATTTCAACAGTACCGGAGCAGGTGAAGGGTTTTTACCAGCGGCTTTATCTTTTTCAAAGCTATTGCTGGTATGCCTTCATCCGGCTTGATTACCTGATGTATTACCGTTACACGCAAAAATGGGTTGACCTTTTTCACAACGAGCCGCAGATGATCGAAATTGAAACCGGCCATTATATCAAAGGAATGCACAACCTGATAAGTGCTCACTTTGATCTGGGGAACGATGAAAAATTTGAAAAGACCTTACGGGTATTCGAAGAGTTCTCAGATTCGGACGTTGTGCGTAATAACAGCAACAATCGGATACAGGTGTTCGTCTATTTGTACACTGCCATGATAAACAAACATTTTCTGCATGGCACGTTTGATGAAGGGCTTAAGATGGTGCCTGAACTAATGGAAAAGCTAAGTGAGTACTCTACATATCTGGACAGCCACCGCGTTCTTGTTTTTTATTACAAGGTTGCCTCGCTTTATTTTGGCAGCGGTGATTATGATAACACCGTCCGGTATTTATCCAAGATCATTAACTGGAAAGTTGATCTGCGAAACGATCTGCAATGTTATGCCCGCCTGCTGCACCTGATTGCCCACTACGAATTAGGTAATTACAACCTGCTTGAATATTTAATCAAATCGGTCTACCGGTTTATGGCGAAAATGGAAAACCTGGGCGTAGTGGAAGAAAAAATCTTTGCCTTTTTACAAACGTCTTTTCATTTGTCGGAAAAGCAACTGAAGCCAGAGTTTGAAAAACTGCTGACCGAATTAAAACAAATTGAAAAGGACCGTTTTGCAAGCCGCGCATTTTCTTACCTCGACATTGTCTCCTGGCTGGAAAGCAAGATCTACGGCTTGCATGTACAGGACGTGATCCGTTCAAAGTTCCTGAAGAAACAAATGGCGTAACACGAAAGTTAGTCCTAACAAAAGCTAGTTTTATATGTTTCGGTAAATGAAGATGTAAACAATTGACAAGCACGAGAAAAAGCTTCTTCAATTAATTTTAATAACACGAAACCCGGACAGATGCGGCATTCACCCTTCTTTTTTATAAAGAATATTTCATTCCTGCTTCTTTTTCTTTTTATCGCGGGCATCGTTGCGTTTATACTGCCCGGTTGCAATCCGATCATTGCATTAGGGAGAAACCCAAAAGGCATGGACCTCGAAAAAATTGAGAAATTACCAAACTATAAAAATGGTGAGTTTCAAAACTTGTACAGCGTTCCTCCTCCCCCTGTGAACATCACAACCAGCAGACGGCCACGCTGGCTGGGTATGCTGAAATATTTTTTCGGCAAAGAAGAAATTACTCGTCCATCTGAAAGGCTGCCCGTGGTGATCACCGAGCTGAAGAAAACAACCTGGAAGCGGCCCACGGTCATCTGGTTTGGGCACTCATCGTTTCTAATAAAATCAGTGTCCGGAAATATCCTGGTCGATCCAAACTTTAGCGGATATGCCGGGCCATTTCCTGGAATGGTTGATGCCTTCAAGGGGGCCGATGCTTACACCACAGATGATATGCCGCCTATAGATGCCTTGGTCATTTCACATGATCATTACGACCACCTTGACTATAAAACCGTAAAAAAAATAAGGAAGAAAGTTAAGCGGGTCATCGTGCCGGTTGGTGTAGGTTCGCATTTCAGGCGTTGGGGATATGATGCAAAAATGATTACCGAATTGAACTGGAATCAATCTGCTGCGTTATCAGCCAAGCTCAATATTACGGCAACGCCTGCCCATCACCGCT
>DASVSM010000585.1:0-1841 GCA_036388115.1 Flavisolibacter sp. | reverse complement strand
TATTCTTCTCATTTTTTCCCAGGAAAGGAACAGCCTTTTTTACAGGCATAGCCCTTGCAGTATCTTGCACCAGAGCATGATGATAGAGATCAGCAATCAGTTGGGAAGGCAATGAAATGTTATTTAAACTCATTCGCGGGTTTTTACGTTCCGTTCTTTCCGAAACCTTTTTGTTTATTTGCACCGCTAAATTAAACGATATGCTTGCTACAATTGACATGACAGTAAACAAAACAGAACACAGTAAACTAAAAGACATTAATCTGGAGAACCTTCCTTTTGGAAAGTACTTTACCGACCACATGCTGGAAGCAGATTATGAGAACGGTGAATGGAAAAATGTAGAGATTAAACCCTACCAGCCGTTATTGTTAAGTCCTTCCCTGGCTGCCATCCATTATGGACAGGCCATTTTTGAAGGAATAAAAGCATATAAGAACCCTGAGGGTGAAGCTTACATGTTCCGTCCATACGACAACTTCAGACGCTTTAATATTTCTGCAGAAAGAATGGCCATGCCACATATCACGGAAGAAATTTTCATTGAAGGCATGAAGCAATTGGTAGCCCTGGACAAAGCATGGATACCACAGATCACTGACCATTCTCTATACATTCGTCCGTTTATGTTTTCAAGCGATGAAGTAATTGGTGTTCGCCCTTCGGAGAACTATAAATTTCTGAACATTTTAAGCCCTACAGGACCTTACTACAATGCGCCGATGCGTATTTATGTGGAAGAGCAATATGTACGTGCCGTGCCCGGTGGAGTTGGCTATGCAAAAGCAGCCGGCAACTATGGTACCTCCATGTACGCAACCGCTTTGGCAAAGAAAAGAGGGTACGACCAGGTGTTGTGGACAGATGCGTTTGAACACAAATATGTGCAGGAGATCGGGACTATGAATGTGATCTTCATTATTGGCGATAAGGCCATCACACCCGACCTGGGTGCAGGAACGATCCTTGCCGGTGTTACCCGCGACAGTGCATTAACCCTGCTCAAAGAAGCAGGCTTCACCGTAGAAGAAAGAGCACTCAGCATTGATGAAATCATGGACGCCTATAAAGCCGGCCTTCTGTACGAAGTATTTGGCACCGGTACGGCAGCAACCATTACCATGATCAAAGAGCTTCGTTACAAAGATTTTGTGATGAACTTCGATACGGATAAATGGCAAACAGCACCTACCATCAAGAAATGGCTGAATGACATTCGCGAGGGTAGAAGAGAAGATAAATATAGCTGGATGGTGAAGGTGTAACAATCTTTCATTCTAAACGTATAACCGGTTGACTGTTCAACCGGTTTTTTATTTGCCACCGCTTATCCTTTTGTTAAATGAATCTAAACAACCAAAAAGGGCGATTACTTTTATCCCCTATGAATCGCCTCCAACTACTCTGCTTTGGCCTGTTACTGACTGCTTTCGCTTCCGCACAAGACATTCCCGTAAAAATGACAATTGTTGGCCCGAAAGGTGAGCCGCTTGGTGCTGCCACCATTGTTGTTATTCCCGCTGCTGACACGGCTGCCAGGCAAACAAAGATGGCAGATACTGCTGGAATAGTCGTCTTTCAATTGCAGCAAAACAGCTTGTACAAAGTGCAGGTTAGTTCTGTGAATTATGAATCGCTGGAAAAGAGCTTTACCGTAAAAGGGACTTCGCCTGCTTTCCGCTTTGTTGCACAGCCGGTTTCTAAATCTTTAAGCGGTATCGTGGTTACGGCTTCAAGACCGCTTATCCGTCAGGAAGATGATAAAACAATTGTTGATCCTGAACCGCTGGCAAACGCATCTACCAATGCATACGAGATCATGGAAAAAACGCCGGGCCTGT
>DASVSM010000584.1:0-10936 GCA_036388115.1 Flavisolibacter sp. | reverse complement strand
TTGAAAGCTTTGCTTTTAAAACCGCCGGCAAAAGAAATGGCCTCTTTGAGGCTTTCGTTTTCATGCAATTCAAAAATCCCTGGGCGGTTAAGCTGGCCGTTCAGGGTAACCATCAGGCTGGCAAATGGAACTCGAATCACATCATTGTCTTCCAGTCGCATATTGCCACTCAGGTCGCCTTTTACAAGAAAATCATATAGGTCGGCAACCTGGATCACCTTGTTTCCACGAATCAATTCGATATTTCTGAACGAGCCGTTTTCAGCCGGGCCGCCACTAACGTATAAGGCATTGAAGAGGCTTGCCAGGGAAGGCAGGGTATAAGAGCCGGGCCGGTTGATAGCGCCAATCAGCGTAACGCGGATGCTACGGATATTGCCCAAAGTCAGTTGCATTTTTGTTTGGCCGCTGCTTAAACCGGGATAATAGCGGAGCAACCGGGTTCTGACCAAAGCAGTCGCTGCTTCAATGGTCAGGCCGTTTACATTGATAACACCTGCATATTTTACATTGACAGTTCCGTCAGGAGTGACTTTCAGGCTTTGCTGGGAAATATTCAGGCCGTAAACACTCAGCACCAGTTCATCGTCCGGACCGATGATATAGCCCTTGGGTGTAGGCATATTGAGGTTAGGCTCAAAACTGAGATTGGTGTTTGAAAAAAGCTCGGAACCAAAAATTTTAGAGCGTCTTTTAATACTTTCAAACGACTCCAGGTCGATTGGCTTTGTTTGAACGGTTGTTCTTTTTGTATTGGGGGAAGTTGTGTTGTTGCTGGAAGGAACCTCTATTTGTGAGCTAACGCCGCTTTCTAACTGTTGAATACGGACCTTCAATTCTGCCATTTCTGTTTGAGGGAGACCTCTGCGAAGAAATTCGGCTTCCAGTTGGTCAACGGAAACACCGCTGGCTTTTGCCTGGGCCAGATATTGCTGTAATTGATTGTCAGATAATTGAGATGACTTGAAAGTACTAAGATCAGCAGGAAGCTGAGCATGAACAGACAAACACACTAAACTAAAAAGCACTACGACAAACACTCGTAAGCAGTTCATAGACATTGGAATTTTTTGCATTACTCCGAAACTTATCTTTTTAAAAGAAAATAAGCAATTTATCGGGCACGGTGAACGCGAAATTGAAGCGCTAAATTATTCGTTTACAATATAGATGGGCTAAAATTCTGATAAAAAAACATTAAACCTTTAAACAAAGAAAGGAGAAGCCGTTAATTGGCGACGAAAGGCTCAGTTTTATCGGCCAATTTCATTTATAGATCAGCTAATGATTGTTGATGAGTATGGTTTTAATACCGGTGGCAATTTTTGCTGATAGTTGCACTGCCTATAGGAAAAGAATACACGTGCATTCAGCCGGGACTATTTTTTGAAAAGCTTTTTGTATTTGCGTTTAAAGAAATTTTTTTCCCGCACCGCAGGTATCTCTATTGGCTTACCCATTGTCGTCGGTAGCGAAAAGAAGTTTTCCGTATTGTTCGCATTTATTGCTGTGCGGTAGGCGTCGAATAAAGATTTGTACTCCGGAAGTGTGGTCAAAGTAAGCCCCTCTCGTTGATGCCTGGAGATTTTTTCAGGTTGTTGAATATCGTAACCGCTGTAATGATAAAAAACAAGCGGGTGTTTTTCATTAACCAGATACTGCCCATCCCAAATGGATAATCTTCTTTCCAAAAAGTTCCAATAAGCCAGATTGTAACCAGGATCATACAAAACAAAACAGTTACGGAAAAAAACAGGCGCCAGGCTCAACCACAGCTGGTCAACAAACAGGCCATGTGCTGCATCGTTAAAGCAGTGATGGCGCAGCCGCTGCTCCCACCAGTCCAAAAAAACAAAACCTTCCTCCGTATTCTTCAATCCAAAAAAACCTGCATTGTAAATGCCAGTACGTAAAATGTCGAGCTCGGTAGCAACTGCGGCTTCATAAGGCAATGGGCTGGCTAAATGCGGCGTCAGCAGCAAGAAGTTCGTTTGCAAAATATTTTCCGCTTTCTGCAGGGAGCTAAAAAGAATAATGTCGGAATCAAAATAAAAGAGGGCCTGGCAGTGCGGATGTAGAGTTAGCAAATACCGGCTAACAAAAGGTTTTAAGGCGCAACTAAGTTCAAAGATGTTGTAGCGATTGTTCATTTCTGCCAGTCCCGGTATGTTCATTTGCTGGACAGGTACTACCTGATGGGGCTCAAAAAAGCTGGTATTGGAAACCTGATACTCGTCCGCAAGGGCAATGATAAATTGATACCCCGGATTGTGCTTTATGAGTGAGTCCCCAACCGCTTTTGCATACGGCAGGTAATTGGCAGAGCAGATGGTAAATGCTAGATTCATTATCCTATTTTTTTATGGCCGTACCATACAAGCCAATCATCATGGAATGGTGTCGAAAGGCATTGTCGGGAACATCTTTTTTTAATAAATACCGGATAGTTCGGGAGACAATTCTTGATGCTATTATTCTTTTTTTCCCTCTCAGCATGGTTTCGCCCTTCAACTTGGTCTGGCTGAACCACAAGCCAAGCATTTGTGCAAAACTAGCATGCCATCCGCCCAACGACTGAATGGTAACGTCCTCAAATCCTGCTTCTTCAAAATGTTTTTTTAACGAAAAAGGTGTATACCGGTAGGCATCATGCGGTACCTCGTGCAGCGGCCATAGAAAAGGAACGGTGAAAAAAAGAACGCCGCCGGGACGCATCACACGGCTTATTTCCTGTAGCATTTCAGTGGGCCGAAAAGAGTGTTCCAACACTTCCGTTAGAATAACCGACGAAATACTGGCATCGGGCAATGGAATTACGTGTCCATCCCAATGCAGGTCGGCAATGCTTGTGTCGTGAACGGAACTGACTTCCAGGTCAAGACCAATGTACCGTGTGATGTTTTTATTTTGTTGTAGCAACAGTTCGCGGTACGGCATTTGACCGCAACCAACGTCCAGCACTTCTCCTTTCAGGAGAACACCACATTTTTGAACTGCTGCCAGAATTGCTTTCCGGGGCACATAGACATCCATCATCTCTTCGCTGAGCTGGATGTTCAGGAAATATGTCTGAATAAATTGGCTGCGATTCATGTTCCTTTTACCTGTTCTTGTTACAAAAGTCCCGTTTTCCGGTGCCGGAAATTGCTTCTTTTACCGGCTTTTATAAAATTGTTTGCTGTAAAAGGCGCTCAACTGAATACTCAAACTGTGGCTGGTACATAAAATCATTGCCCCCCGTACCTTCCACAATAACGTTTGGTGCTTTGTAGTAAACTTCCAGCAACCTGTTTACTTTCAACGCTTCTGCAATGGCAAATGGGAAAGACTGGTTACCGATGAACAGTTTGCAACTGTTGATGATGGTGGCCATTTCTAAAAAATTGTTCACAGGCTTAAACTCCAGGTCAGGCAAAACGCTTTTCATGTCTTTGTATTCCTCCGGTACACCGAGAAACACCTTGTTCGGGTATTTTTTCAGAAAGCCATAGTCGATTAGCGGCATGTGGTAGCGGTGGCTGCGGGCAATTACGAGCCAATCTGCATACTGCTTGTCTTTTGGCGCCGTTAAATACGGCTTGCTTGTATCAGCACTAATACCGTAAACATTGAAATACCAGCGAAGAATACTTCCCCGGTCCAATGGAAAGGAATATTTACGAAACTGGTCCAAATCAAAATCCACCGTTTCGCCGTTGAACTTTTCCACCGCTTCTATCTGTGGCTGGTGTTCCAGCAAGGGGATAAGTCCGTCTGCCATCTTATCATTGAGCATGACATTTCCCAAGGGGTGATAGGTATAGTATTCAGCCGGCTGATTGACATTGAGGTAAAAGCGGACCTTTGCATTTTTGGCCAGTTCAAAAACCGCAGGCAACGAATAAATAATATCGCCGCTGTTGCCACTGTGTTTAAAGGAAAGAACCGGTTTGTCCGGAGTGCCCATCAGCGGGTGCCGGATGCTCACCGTTTTTTGCTTGAAAGACTCCTCTTCCCGCCAGGCATGGAGTTGCGATTTGTATTTTTTATAGGCAGGTTTGTCTGTATATTTCAGGTACCACTTCTGCAGTATCGATAGATTTTTGAACTCCATTTCCCGCTTCAAAGTTTTTGCAAAAAAAAGCTTCGTTCTCGACAAGGCTTCAATTTTTTCTCCATCACCTATATATTTATTGCCTGTGTTATCAGCCCAATTATCCCGGCTGTTGCTGTCCCATTAACAGCTATTGAAGAAAAAACGGTTCCCGTGATGCTTCGGTAATGGTTGTTCATTACGGTAACGTTATTTGCTGACCTGCTCCAGAAAATACTTCTCTGGTATAGCCGGAAACTTTTCCCTGAATAATTGAAAAGAGTTCCGCCCCATTTCCTCCCATCCTTCTCTCTTCTGCCAGGCTTTTTCTAAAGTTCCATCAATCAACTGCACCGACGCATCGGCACTGATCCACCCATTCTTTCCTTCCTCCACCCATTTCGGCATGTCGCCTACATCGCTTACTACCACTGGTTTTGCCATGGCCATTGCTTCCACTACCGCCAGCGGCATGGCGTCAATATGGGTTACCTGTAATAGCAAATGAGCACCCGACAAAGCCCCTTTCACGTCTTTTGTGTGCCCTTTTAAAAACACCTTTTCACGGAGGCTATTTTCAGAAATTAATTCTTCGAATTTTCCCTTTGATTCGCCACCACCGTATAAATGCAAAACCCAGTTCCTCTCTTTCCATTTTTGCGAAGACAGCGCTTTTATCAAATTATCCTGCGCCTTTCTTCTGGCATCCAAAGCCGCAAGCATAATAAATACATAGTTACCGTTTTGAAGCGATGGAAACGGCGTAGGCGCTTCGGGTGCTTTGAAGGTGATCGGGTTGATCAGGATATCGGCGTTAGGAACATTAATTGACAACTGAGCTTCCAGAAAACGCTGCGTTCTTTCCGATGCGAACAGGTTATGCTTTGCATTAAGCACCCATTTTTTCAGGAGTTCTTTTCTCTTTGCTTTCACCGGGTCATCGTCGCTGTGCACATGAAAAAGCAGTGTGTAGTTTTTTGCATACTGATGAAAGTGCTTCCAGTAATGAGAGATGATTTCCAGATAGCCCAGGTTGATGACGGTCGCATCGTATTGCGAAACGGGCAATGATCGGGCATAGCGTTTTACTCTTCTCTTCGTGACTTTGTACTGTAACCGTTCCATAAACGTTCGTTTCTCCCTTCCTTTATTGGAGAACAGGTACAGTTGGCACCCGGCCGCTTTCAATTGGTCGATACGTTCTTTCTTGTGCGGCCACTCGTAAAATGCACAGCCCACGGTATATCCGTTCTGGGCAGCATATAACGCCGTTTGAAACCAAAGCTCCTCACTGCCGCCCCAGGGTGCTCCGTTCATCAGCGAGATAAATAGAACTGACTTCATTCTTCAAATTAAACCGCCAAATATAACGGTAATTTGAAAGGATAATAGTTGGCCAATCAGTGCTCCTAACATCCGAAGAACCTTAGCTGCACAATAGCCTTTGCACCCGTTGTGATTCTGTCTGCACGTAGTATTCTAAAAAGCAACACAAAGCAAACCACGAACTATAAAGAACACAAAGCATAATTTCATTTCTGATGGTGGTTGAACATCACTCCGTGTATTGCATGATGAACTGGTAAAGATTGAAATGTTCGCCCGGCAGGCTTGCCTTGATCCCGTTTTGCAATTGTGCTTTTGAAATTCCTCTCATTCGCTTCTGCTGAATAAGGTGATAAGCTCTCTCCACCAGCAGCCAGATCCTTTTTTCATTCACCAGGCTTTGCTGCTGGTGTTTTTGCACTGCATTATATAACTCCTTAATGCCTGCACCTGCTGATGCCACTGTTTTTATAATTTCAATTGGATGCTGCTGCTGGTGAAACGCGGGGGCTAACATCAGGCGAAGGTTTTTAACAAACGTATCCGCGTCCGGGCGGTCACTTTTATTGACGACAAAAACATCGGCAATTTCCATCAGGCCGGCTTTCATGGTTTGCACTTCGTCGCCTGCTTCGGGCACTACTACCACCACGGTTGTATCAGCAAGACCGGCAATCTCAATTTCACTTTGGCCTACACCTACCGTTTCTACAATAATATAATCAAAGCGGGCCGCTTTCATCACTTCTGTAATTTCTATAATCTTTGGATGAAGGCCGCCCATTGAACCGCGTGTAGCCAGCGAGCGAATGAAGACATGCGGATGTGTGTACCAGTTGTTCATCCGGATGCGATCGCCGAGAACAGCGCCTAAATTAAAGGGAGAAGAAGGGTCGACACAAAGCACTGCCACTTTTTTTCCATCATCCACCAGTTCACCAAGCAAGGCATCCACCAAAGTGCTCTTGCCTGCACCCGGCGGGCCGGTAATGCCAATGATCTTTGTGGCATTGTTATATGGCAGATCCTGCAGAAAAGATTCATACCCTTCATATTCATTTTCTACCAGCGAAATGGTACGGGCCAAAGCTCTTGGCGCTCCTCGTTGCAAATCTTCCAGCAGTTGTTGCCACATGAGTTAATATTGCATTTACGGTAAATGACAGCACACAAAAATAGCGGGAATAGCATAGGAAACCATTGGCGAAACGAAGCGCTGTTCTACACGATGTTGCTGATGATCTTAGGTCTTTTTCTCTCCCGTGCTACGCTGTCCATCGCTATCCTGTTGTTTTTGGCCTTTGCCATGGTGCATCTGAATTTTATAAAACAGGTGAAAGCATTTTTTACAACACCCTATCCGGCCATTTTTTCTCTTTTGTTTTTTATTCCATTACTATCCGGCTTATGGAGTAGCGACATGAATAAGTGGAGCGATGTTGTTCGCATTAAATTACCGCTGTTGTTTATTCCGCTGGCCTTTGCAGGAAACTGGAAGTTGTCGGCAACGCAATGGTTGTTGATAGCAGCAATTTTTTTGATGCTTGTTTTCGGCGGATGTGTTTGGGGATTGATTGACTATTGGCAGAACACTGCACAAATACACGAAGATTATCTGAAAGCAAAAACGATCCGGACACCACTGGAAAATGATCACGTGCGGTTTAGCTGGCTGGTAAGTGTAGCGGTCATCCTGTGCTTTCTTTTGCTTGCCGGGAGCAGGCAGCGATTAGAAAGGATGGTCCTTTCTGCCCTGCTTATTTTCTTTACAATTTACCTCCATATTCTTTCAGCCAGAACCGGCCTTTTTTCATTGTACATTTTTATCCTGCTCTATGCAGGATGGCTTTTACAAAAAAACAAAAACAGGAAATGGGCGGTTGCATCGCTTGTGTTGCTGCTTGCGTTGCCGCTTGCTGCATATTTCGTGTTGCCCACTTTCAAGGCACGGCTCCTCTATAACTTATACGATCTCTCTTTTGCCCGCAAAAGCGAATACCTGCCTGGTTCCAGCGATGGTGCAAGAACAATGTCGTTAAAAGCAGGGTGGCAGGTGCTGCAGCAAAACCCGCTTGGCGCAGGTGCGGGAGATGTAAGGGCAGAAGCCGATAAATGGTATACGGCAAACGTACCGCAGGTGCTGCCAACCGATAAATTCAACCCAAGCAGCGAATGGCTGATGTATGGTGGCTTTGCGGGCTGGCCGGGAGTGATTTTATTTACCGTCGTTATGGTATTGCCTTTCATCTACAGGCCAGGGTCGCACCCGGTTTTCTGGACTGCTTTTCATGCAACAGCCGCTTTCAGTTTTGCTTTCGATATGGGACTGGAAGTACAGTACGGTGTTTTTCTTTACGTGTTCATCACCTTCTGGTGGTGGAAATGGTTGAACGGCAATCGCCAGACCTTACCGAAATTCGCAGCATCATGAACAACCCGTTGTCCATTGTGATTGTTTGTAAAAATGAAGAAGGCAACATTGAACGGGTGTTGCAAAGCATTATCGGGTTAACCGATGATGTGTTGGTGTACGACAATGGAAGCACCGATAATACGGTAAGCATCCTTCGCCAATACGGTGTAAGAGTGCACCAGGGCGAATGGCTTGGATACGGCAAAACAAAGCGGCAGGCGGTAAGCCTTGCCAAATACGACTGGGTGTTAAGCATAGATGCCGACGAAGCGCCGGATGAAGAATTGCAAAACAGTTTGCGTACGGTTTCATTAACGAATAACAACGAGGTGTATGAAATCAGGTTTAAAAATCTCTTAGGAGAAAAACACTTGCGGTGGGGCGAATGGGGGAGCGATAAACACATTCGTCTGTTCAACCGCCAACTGGTTAACTGGAACGAAGCACCGGTGCATGAAGCGTTACTGATTCCACCGTCTGCAGTTATAAAATCATTGCCCGGTGCCATTTTGCACCGTACCATGAAAGATACCGTGGAATACAGTCATAAAATGGTCCGGTATGCTTTGCTGAATGCAGAAAAGTATTTTGCACAGGGAAAAAAATCAACCTGGATAAAACGGTACATTAATCCTCCCTTTTCCTTTATCAAGCACTACATTTTTCAACTTGGTTTTTTAGATGGGTGGGAAGGTCTGGTTTCGGCCCGCATGACAGCTTATTATACATTTCTGAAGTATGCGAGATTGTATGAGTTGTGGAGGAAAAAGGTTAATTAGTTAACAGGCCAATAAGGCAACTGCTAAGCCGTTTACCTATATACTGATAAACCAATTAACGTATTAACCAATCCCTGTTCCTGCACCATATTTGCAGTACCAAACGCATGACCAATTTTATTCCAATATTTCCATTGGGGATTGTGGTATATCCCGGCGAGAGTTTGAACCTGCACATTTTTGAGCCACGCTATAAACAGTTGATCAAAGAATGCCATGATAACAGCAAGCCATTTGGAATTCCATCTGTCATTGATAATCGTATGCAGGACTATGGAACAGTTGTACGCATCAAAGAAATTACAACGGTACACGAGAACGGTGAAATGGATATCAAAACAGAAGGCGAAAAAGTATTTCGCATTTTAGAAGTAATCAAGGAGATCCCCGATAAGCTGTACAGTGGGGCAATTGTTAATTACCCTGCTAACCAGGAACGTGGCAGCGTTGAGGTCATGAGAAAGGTTATCAGTACCATCCGCGAATTGCATAAGCTGCTCAATGTGCAAAAAGATTTCAAAAAGGAAGAGGAACAATTAACGACCTATGACCTGGCACATCACGTTGGTTTTTCTATTCAGGAAGAATATGAGTTTTTAAATCTCTTACACGAACGGCAACGACAGGAGTATATAAAACGCCATCTCACCCGCATCATCCCGATGGTGGCACAGATGGAAAATTTAAAAGAAAAAGTAAAGCTGAACGGGCATTTTAAAAATCTGTCCGGCTTCGATTTTGAATGAGATGGCGGACAGCAAATGGTGAATGATTTATTCTTTACTTTGGCGCTGCTTAAACAGGGAAGCCGGCTGATTATTTTAATTACATATCTATCATCACTTTCTTCTCACCATGCACCGTTATGACAAAGACTATCTGCCTGGATTTTGGAAATACACGACTGAAGCTTGCCGTGTTCGAAGCTGATAATTTAAAACAAGTCATTGTTTTGCGGGACAATGCGCTTGCGCACTTAAAAGAGATTATTCAGCATCACCAACCGCAACATGCTATACTATCATCAGTCATCGATCATACTGCCGCCATAGAAAAGGAATTGCAATCAACAACACAGTATCACAGGTTATCACATCTTTCCAAACTTCCTTTCAGCATTCCGGTTGGTAAACCGGAAACAATGGGTGCCGATCGCATAGCAATTGCTGCCGCTGCCGTGTTTTTGTTTCCGAAGCAAAACAACCTGGCCATTGGTTTGGGTACCTGCATTACTTACAACTTCATTAATCAACAGGAGGAATTCATGGGCGGCTCCATTTCACCCGGAATGGAAATGCGTTTCCAGGCGATGCACCAGTTTACTGCTAAATTACCGTTAGTGAAAGCACACTGGAATGTGCCCCTGATTGGCTACGATACAGCAACCAATTTGCAAAGCGGCGTGGTACTTGGAATGGCCAAAGAGATGGATGGAATCATTGATGCATACAAAGAAAAGTTCGGGAACTTTAACGCCCTTTTAACCGGGGGTGATACCCATTTATTCGGGCCGTATTTGAAAAACAAGATATTTGCAGACCCTCATCTAATTTTTAAAGGTCTGTATGCAATTAGCCAATTCAATATTGCTTCTACATAGGTTTCGTTTCTTTTTTACGGTCATTATACTGCTCTCTTTTTCGGTTGCACAAGCACAGGATAACTCACCTTATTCACGCTATGGTTTAGGAAACCAGTTCCCCCGTGTTAACGTTATCAGCCGTGGCATGGGTGGTGTATCTGCCGCTTATGTAGGTACTTATCTTGGCTATGCTAACCCTGATCCCAATAACACAAGAGACTCGGTTGCTTTTACGGAGGTCATTTCGGTAAACTATAATAACCCGGCTTCGTATTCAGGTTTCCAGGCAAACCTGGAACCGCGTTCCAAGCAGGTTTCTTCTGCCCGTGTTATTCTGGATGCAGGCATCAATTTCAGCAGCAGAAAGCTTGCGGAACCAAACACGCCACAAAGCTTCAGGGCCTCTGATGCGCTTTTTTCGCACATATATGTGGGTATTCCCATTCGCCGCAACTGGGGATTGGCATTTGGTATTCGTCCGCTGACACGCATCTCTTATGACATCGTTCGCAGCGAACGTCTATTTTCAAACAGCGGAAACATTGATAGTGCCGTAACACGCTTTACCGGAAATGGCGGAAGTTTTCTTCCATCAATTGGTACCGGTGTTGGGCTGGGTAATCTTTCTCTTGGCGTTAATATTGGTTACCTTTTTGGTGAAAAGGAAATTGCTACCCGCCGTGCCTTGATAAATGATTCAATTGAATACGCAGCTTCTAATCATACCACCAATACAAATTTTGGAAACCTGTTTTTTACCGGTG
>DASVSM010000583.1:0-2209 GCA_036388115.1 Flavisolibacter sp. | reverse complement strand
GAGAAATAAACAATGAGTTCCTGGTATCCGTAAAGAACGTGCAAAGGGAAACTGTCCTCCACACTAAGTTGTCAGCTCATTACTGATTACTCATTATTCATTAATCTAACCGTTCTTCTTTCAATTCGTTTTTCATAATTCTTGCCCTGGAAGATCCGGTGAACATATACACTGGCAACATGTACCTGATCTGGATCCAGTTGTCCCGGTTCTACCAGGTGCTCCACTTCGGCGATTGTCACCGTTCCTGCCTTTGCCATTGAAGCAGAAAAGTTTCTTGTTGTTTTCCTGAATTGAAGGTTGCCGTACTTATCGCCTTTCCATGCTTTTACAATGGCAAAATCCGCATGAAGCGCATACTCCATCAGGTATTTTTTTCCGTTGAATTCCCTCACTTCTTTCCCCTCACCGATTTCAGTTCCGTAACCTGCCGGCGTATAAAAGGCCGGAATGCCCATGCCTGCCATCTGGATGCGGGTAGCTAAAGTTCCCTGTGGAATCAGGTCAACCTCAAGTTCGCCACTTAAAAGCTGCCGTTCAAATTCTGCATTCTCTCCTACGTAGGAAGACATCATTTTTCTAATTTGTTTGGTTTGCAGCAAAAGACCTAAACCAAAATCATCTACTCCGGCATTGTTGGAAATACAGGTAAGGTTTTTAACCCTCATCTCCTGCAGGGCAAGAATAGCGTTTTCAGGAATTCCGCAAAGGCCGAAGCCGCCCAGCATTAGCGTATGGCCATCTTTTATATCGTGAAGCGCCTCTAAAGCAGAAGAAAAAACTTTGTTCATAAAGAAATCGTTAGGCATCAAAAATAAGGAGGAGATATCAATAGGCCGTAACCTATACCGGATTGATTGCTTTCTTTTTCTTTGATGTGTCGGCCTCCTTTTGTACTGCTGTGTCAGCTTTTTTTTGCAGATCGGCCAGTATTTTTTTCAGAAGGTCTGGACGGTCCTGGTAGTATTTCTCACTTTTGCGGTATTGTTCTTTTGTAATGGCATGAATATGAAAAATGGAATCATACAATGCAGTACGTTTTGAAAATTCCCGGAAGGTTGAATCAGTTATGCTGGAAAAATCAGTCAGTTCATCGGCAAGAATAACATCGTACCACACCGCGCCCATTTTTTCGGGCGGTAAAACTTCTTTTGGAATCTTTTCACCGGACCAGGACCAGACAATTAAGACAAGCAAAAAGTAATAACGCATCTACTTTAGTTCTTTGTAAGCCGATGTATTGGTAATATCAAGCCTGGTCAATAAATCCTTTGCCTGTGTTTTTACATCACCATCTCCCTTGCTGAATATTTTTACCAACTCGCTGCTTTTACCCTGGAAAAAAAACTGGATGATCATTGAATTTGGGTTTTCGCGATTGACGGTATTTAAATAGTTCAGCGCATTTAATACGCTTACGCGAGCCTCTTTTTCCTTTTCGTGAAAGTTGTCCAATCCACTACGGTAGTAAGCATAGATGGCATCGTGCATTAGCGCAAAGCGGCTATCCACCAATCCTTCTACTAGCTTGAAACGATTACGCAACCCATCAAATGCTTTCCAGCCACTGATCTGTCCTCCTTCGGGCGCATTGTTTACAATGTACTGGGCCTTTTGAAAATAAGGATCACCGCCGCGCAACGCAAATGAAGCATAGTCCATTCCAAGGATCAGGTTTGCATAATACGCAACAATGGCCGGCAGGTTGGCAACCGAAGGATCGGTGCCCTGCACACGGTTTTCGTTAAATTCAACCGGCTGAAATTCGATGTATTTAAAAACAACCTCGTTATCCTGGAAATTGATGATAGGTGACAAGTACGTGCTGTTATAGGCAGGGCGTGCCGATTGAACTGTTAGCGTAGCTTTGTACAGGTTGTTGCCTAACTCCTGGTCGATGTTCAGGAAAAAATTACACCGTATTTTCTCTTGGGGCTGAAAGGCATCTGCTGTCCATTTCCGGTTATTTACCAGATTAGTCAGCGCCGTTTGTAGTGTCTGAAAAATTTTTTTATCAACCTGCGTACTGACGCGGTTGGCTACCACGGTAAATTTTGCCTGCATTTCCTGGGCCTGCACAAGTGGCATCACAAAGAAAGACGCAAGAAAGAATAGAACTTTCATTTTATTAATTCGGTTATTTCGTCAACAATATCAATTGCAAGTAAAGTTTTGGATTTTAAAGAAAGGGTTCTTTCACTTCCATCCC
>DASVSM010000582.1:0-2501 GCA_036388115.1 Flavisolibacter sp. | reverse complement strand
AATTCTTTAATGGCAATCAGAGATCAACTTTCTTTACCCTTATCATAATTGTTTTACTTCTGCCCTTGTCATCGCTGCAGGAAATTTTTACCATTCCCTCTTCCGGCACAAAAAATTGCTTTTCTCCCCTGGCCGCTGCTTTATAAAACTGGTCATTGATGTACCAATAGAGCTTTGATACATCGGAAGAAACAGATGCGGTTAATTGCAACGGTTCAGGATCCTTGAGCGCAATGAAATATTCCGCGCCGTTTTGTGGAAACGTGATAGCTGGCCCTTCGCCTTTAAAGATCCGTTCGCAGGAAGGATTATGCGGCGGAATAACCTGATAAGCCATCCCTGATTGTGCAAAATAATCCTGCATTTCCGGTGCTGTTACTTTGTAAAGCTTTTTTGCATAGCCGTTGACAGGCGCACAGCTTTCACAATAAGAAACCGACGAATCCGGCGACACTTTTATCTCCTTTACATGCCCGCAAACCTGTGTGCTGCTAATGAGAGGAAAATAATAATCGGAAATAAAGTTTGTGCAATTCAGGCCCGGCGGCAAACCGGTTTCGCTGCACACCTGCCTTAATTCACAACCTTTTGGCGGCTCGTACCAATCAGCGTTGCTGTCATAATCAATGGTGTTGAAAATTTTGAAAAGAAGCGGCGTAGCCGTGTTGGCACCACTCAGGTCAGGCACGCCAACGCCGGAAAAATTTCCGCACCAAACACCAACTGTATAATCTTTATTATAGCCAATACTCCAGGCATCTCTGCGTCCGTATGATGTTCCTGTCTTCCAGGCAATTTTAGGCATTCGTTCGGTTGCCGTCCAGTTCAGTGGAAAATCAGGTCGATTAACTTTTGAAAGTGCATCCGTGATCAAATAAGCAGCTTCAGGAGAAACAACCTGCACTCTCCGGGAGGTTGCCCCTTCTGTGTACTGCGGGGAAATGTAGGTCCCATTATTTGCAAAGGCTGAAAACAAGCCTGTTAACTGTTCTAAGGAAGCACCGCAACCTCCAAGGATCATTGATAACCCAAGCTTGTTTTGATCTTTTTGAATTTGCCTGAAATCACAAGCTACCAGTTTTTGAATCAACTTCTCCTTACCCAGTTGCTTCAGACTTCTGACCGAGGGAATATTCAGTGAATGTTCCAACGCATATTCCATTGTAACGGAACCACGAAACTCTTTATCATAATTCTCCGGCGCATAGCCGGCATAGTTTACCGGAACATCGTTTACCATCATCTTAGGTGTCAATAAACCTTCATCCATGCAAAGGGCATAAAGCAAAGGCTTGAGTGTACTTCCCGGCTGACGAATAGCGGCAGCACCGTTCACCTGGCCGCCATCGGTTGTATCGGCAAAACCGGCAGAGCCAACATAAGAAATGACCTTGTGTGTTTTGTTGTCAATCACCACTACCGCGGCATTGCGGATGCCTTTTAGTTTTAGTCCCCGCACATAATCTTCCGTGAGCTTTTCAATTTTAAGTTGGGTGTTAAGAATGACGTTTGTTTTGATATTGTAATCATTGCTTTCTTTTTTTAGCTTGTAAGCAAAGTGCGGAATAAAATGCGGTACTGTTCGCCGGACGGCTGTTAAAGGCTCCGCTTCGGCATCTTTTATTTCCTGTGAAGTGAAGACCCCCTCAGCCGCAAACTTCTGCAGCCAGCGATTTCTTTCTTTGATAATAATGTCATTGTACTTTCCAATCACCAATGAAGAAGGTCTGTTTGGAATAATGGATAAGGATGTGATCTCGGCCAGCGACAAATGGTCCGGCGCTTTATTGAAGTACAAAAGCGAGGCTGCTTTCACCCCTTCAATGTTGCTGCCATACGGAACAAGGTTCAGGTACATCTGCAGGATTTCATCCTTATCATATTTCCATTCTAACTGAACGGCCCGGAACATTTGCGCAAGCTTGGCCCATACCGTTCTGCGTTGCGGCTCCAACGCCCTTGCTACCTGCATGGTGATGGTAGACGCACCGGATGTTCGCCTCATGTGAAATATGTTATAGAAAGCCGCACGGCCGACAGCAAAAGGATTAATGCCGGGATGCGAGTAAAAGTATTTGTCTTCTTTGGCGATGATGGTTTTGCGCAGCAACGGAGAAATTTCATTCAACTCGGTTTTCATCCGCCATTTATCATCTGGTGTGAGGTAAGCATTCACTACTTCGCCATTCCCATCTCTTATAATAACAGAATAAGCGATTTTATCTGGTAGCGGAAACAAAAGATGAAGTACGATAAGGAGCACAGAGATAGCAATGGAAATGATTACAAATCTTTTAACAAGCGATAGAAATTTTTGCTTTGTAACTTTCTGAAAGAATTTAATTCTATATGGACTCATCGAGTCTGCATCCTTAGCTGGTGTAACACGAATGTAACTACGAATTATTGCTCACCCCAATAAGTATTACACGCGTTTATCGAAAATTAATTCACTAATTCGTGTAATTAGTGAATTAAAATTCGTGTTCATTTTTACTTTA
>DASVSM010000581.1:0-17309 GCA_036388115.1 Flavisolibacter sp. | reverse complement strand
CAGGAACTTTCTGCCAAACAAGGTTTGAATGTAGACCTGTTGCTCGAAAAAATATTGCTGGAAGCCGAATTGCTGGAACTGAAAGCCAATCCGGACAGGGAAGCAACCGGTTCTATCATTGAAGCAACGCTGGATAAAGGCCGCGGCTATGTTGCCACCATCCTGGTGCAGAACGGAACCTTGCAGGCCGGCGACCTGGTGGTTTCCGGACAGCATTATGGCCGTGTAAAAGCCATGATGAATGAGCGCAACAAACGGGTGGACGAAGCAGGTCCTTCTACCCCGGTATTGATCCTTGGTTTGAACGGTGCGCCGCAGGCGGGTGAAACCTTCCGTGTGTATGAAGATGAAGGGGAAGCAAAAGAAATTGCCAACCGCCGTGCACAGATCCTGCGGGAGCAGGGCATGCGTGCCAAGAAGCATATTACGCTGGATGAGATCGGCCGTCGTTTGGCGCTGGGAAGCTTTAAAGAACTGAAAGTGATCATCAAGGGTGACGTGGACGGTTCGGTGGAAGCCCTTAGTGACTCCCTGCAAAAACTTTCTACCCAGGAAATCCTGGTGAGTGTGATCCATAAAGGCGTAGGGCAGATCAATGAAAGTGACGTGGTGCTGGCCGAAGCATCCGATGCGATCGTGATTGGTTTTAATGTCCGTCCTTCCTTGCAGGCGGCCCGTTTGGCGGAGAATGCAGGTATCCAGATCAGAACTTATTCGATCATCTACACCGCTATCGACGAGATCCGCAGTGCGATGGAAGGCATGTTGGAACCGAAAGTGCAGGAGAAGATCGTTGCCAACGTAGAAATCAGGGAAGTGTTCAAATTTGATAAGGCTACCGTTGCCGGTTGTGTGGTGATCGATGGAAGAATCAAGCGTGACAACAAGATCCGTTTGATCCGCGATGGTATCGTAGTTTATCCAACCGGGGAAGGCCAAAGTGCCGAACTGGGTTCTCTGAAGCGTTACAAAGACGATGTGAAGGAAGTGCTGATGGGTATGGAGTGCGGTTTGACCGTGAAGAATTACAACGATATTAAGCCCGGTGATATTGTGGAGGCGTATGAAGAGGAAGAAGTGAAACGGACGCTGTAAAAAGCCTCCCTAAATTCACCAAGGGGGAAGTGGCGGAGCACAGACACTGGCTTTTGTACGATACTGGAAAGACTCAATCAGTTTTTGATTGGGTCTTTTTGTTTTAAGCTAATAAAAAGGAAAAGCAGTGGTAACAATTATTTCATTTTATGGGATGCTGGTTGCCGTTGGAATAGAAAGCCGGCTGGCAAAGGCTTTAGTGCATTGTAAAGGTGCTATATAGCTTTGTGTAACCCAAAAGGGGTATTTCTTACTTCCACACAATTGTTTTACTTTAAGTAATCAATGAATGCTCTTTAAAACGCTGGCCATGAAACAACTTCTTCTCTTTACCATCGCAGCGCTGCTTGTATTGAGCTGCCGCAAAAAGAATAGCCAGAAAGAAACGGAACTACCGCCTGAAACGCAAACTGGGGCTTACACCTTTGGATGCAAAGTGGATGGAAAGGTATTCGTGCCAAGAGACGGCAGAGGAAAACCGGGCCTGTTTGCGCAATACGTGAACTTGGGTAATGGACCGGGAGGGGGATGGTATTTAAATTTGCCTGCCATTGACCAAATATCGGATGAGAGAATTACTGTTAATATTTCGACAGATAGCCTTTTTTTATTGGAAGGAAGAATCTATCCAATGAAAGAAAAAAAGGGGTTTGCCGCAGGAAGATATAGTGATGGGGCAGGACGTTATGAAATTCTCTCAACAGATAGTGGTGAACTAACCATACTTAAGCATGACCAAACAAGAAGAGTTTTAGCGGGAAGGTTTTCGTTTACCGCTACCAGTTTGTCCGATCAAAAGAAAGTAACCATCACCGATGGCCGCTTTGATATTGTTTATTAATTCTTAACCAATAAACCTCTCGCTTATGAAAAAGTTTCTGCTTCTTCTGGCAGTCTTGTGCTGCTATGCCTCCCTCAACGCTCAAACCTTTACGCCTCCAGCTTACGCCGAAATTGACAACAACTACCCAACCTACCCCGTTTGCCTGTAGTCTTCTCTAAAGTTTAGGATTGCTGGCCTTCGTTTGCAACGAAGGTCTACCCGCTCCAAGGTTACAAGTTTGTTAATCCACTTTTTGCTTTCCGCCAACAGTGCCTGTTTCTGGTTATTTTTGGCAACACTTCATTTATGAAAAAACTATTCTTCCTCTTTGCTGCTACCCTAACCGGCCTTGCTTCTTTTGCGCAGCCAAAAAAAGTAGTGGCCGATAAAATCATTGCCGTCGTAGGCGACCGCATCATCCTTAAATCCGACATCACCAACTCTATCGCCGATATGTCGCGCCAGGGAGTACAGGTGCCAGAGAATGCCAATTGCATGGTGCTGGACCAGGCACTGGTATCAAAAGTCCTGATGATGCAGGCCATCAAGGATTCCCTTCCCATTACCGACGACGAAGTGGAAGCTGACCTTGATCTGCGTGTACGGGAGTTTATCCGTGTTTACGGTACCAAAGAAGAATTGGAACGTATTGCCGGTAAATCCATTTACCAGATTAAAGACGATGCCCGCGAGTCGGTAAGGGAAAATAAACTAGCGCAGTCCATGCAACGTAAGATCGTTGACGGCGTGAAAGTGACCCCGGCCGAAGTAAAAGTTTATTTCGACCGCATTCCAAAAGATTCACTTCCTTTTTTTGAAGCCGAATATAATGTTGGGCAGATCATCATTTATCCTAAAGCTTCCCGCGATATGGAAACTTATGTGGTAGGGGAACTAAACAACTATAAACGCCAGGTTGAAAGCAAGGCGGCAACCTTTGAACAACTGGCCAAGCGTTATTCAAAAGATCCGGGCTCGAAGGAAAGAGGCGGATTTTACCAGATCAGCCGGGTGGATAAAAGCTGGGACCCTGCATTTATAAATGCAGCTTTCCGCTTAAAGGATGGCGAAGTATCCAACCCATTCAAATCAAAATTCGGTTACCATATTATACAAATGGTGCAGCGCAATGGCGATGAGGCAATGGTTCGTCACATCCTGCTTGTACCACCGGTAAATGAAGAAGAAATTGCCGATGCAACAAAAAAGCTTGACTCAGTTCGCACAAGGCTGGTTGCCGGAACAATGGACTTCAATACTGCCGCCGGTAAATACAGCGATGATGAAACAGCAAAATTTGCAGGCCCTTATTTACTGAACGGCCGTGGCGAAACATGGGTAACCATCGACGAAATGGACAAATCCGTTGTAGGCATGCTGGACAAGGTCAGGATGGGCGAGTTTTCGCAGCCGATCTCATTTACCGATGAGCGGACGGAGAAAAAAGGTGTGCGTCTCATTTATCTTAAATCAAAATCGGAGCCGCACCGCATGAACCTGCGCGACGATTATAACCGCATAGCAACAGCAGCCCTGGAAGAGAAAAAATACAAGGCGCTCGATAGATGGCTTACCACGCACATCAGCAGCCATTATATCATGCTCGATCCTGAAGAAGCAGCCTGTCCGACTTTAAAGAAATGGGCAGACGCGGCAAAGGTTTACGCAGCCAATTAACCGGTTTAACTTATTACCTGTAAATGATTTCTCTTAGCAAGGAAGAATAGCTGAGAGAAATCATTTCTTTTTTTGGCCGTTGCTGTTACTTTAGCCGCCTGCACTAATGCTTCCGCTTCATGAAATCCGACATCGCCATCCCTGCTCATCTTCAAAAACTGGTGCTCGAAAATGTTTCGGACATTATCATTACCACCGACCTTGAGTTCAGGGTTCAATCCTGGAACCACATTGCTGAAGAGTTTTACCGGATAACCGCTGCGGAAGCAATCGGTAAAAGAATGAACGAATTAGTTTCCTTTACCTATCATGGCACCACGTTGCAGGAGGCAATAGAGGATTTGCAACGCCATAAGATCTGGCAGGGTGAGGTTTCCTATACCAATCAGCAGGGGGAAACCTTCTTTTTTTTACAGACCGTAAAATTTGCATTGGATAGCCACGGAAACGAGACTGGCTTTCTGGCCGTAGGCCGCAACATTACCGACAGAAAAAGAGCAGAGGATAAATTAAAACACAGCGAAAAGTTCTATCGCACATTGATTGCTGATTCCCTGGATGTAACACTGCTATTGAACGAACAAGGAGAAATTCTTTTTTCTACACCGACGATTGAGCGCTTATTAGGATATACACCGGAAGAAATATTGCAGACAAATGGCTTTCACTATATTCATTTTGAAGACCTGACCTGGGCGACCGAGTCTTTCGAAAAAGAGGTGGGAGAAAATCCGGATATCAAGTTTATTGTAGTGCGTTTGCGGAAGAAAAACGGAGAGTGGCTCTGGTGCATGGTGCGGGGTTATAACCTGCTTCATCATCCTGATATCAATGCCATTGCAGTGTACATACACGATGATACGCCCCGTAAACAAGTAATGGATGCTTTGAAGGAAAGTGAAAAGCGTTTCCGGCACCTCATTCGCGACTTGCAAATGGGTGTACTGTTACAAGATGCCGACGGACGGATTTTGATGACCAATAATGCTGTGGTCAGAATGTTTGACATGACGGAAGAGCAAATATTAGGCGGTACCATTTGGGAGCTTTATAACGATGTGGTGCATGAAGATGGACGGAATTTTTTGTTGAGCGAACGGCCTTCGTTTAAAGCCATAAAAACCTGCAAAACGGTTAAAGATGTGGTTATGGGCGTTTGGCATACCGGCAAAAAGGAAAGAGTGTGGATACTTATCAGTGCAAACCCGGTTTTGGATGCCAACGGCAAGCTGGCAAACATTGTTTGCTCTTTTACAGACATCACCGGGCGAAAGAAGCTGGAGAAAAAAATGTTTGCCGAAAAAATAGCACACCAGCGACAAATTGCACAGGCAACCATCGACGGCCAGGAAAAGGAGCGGCTGGAAATGGGCAAGGAACTTCATGATAATATCGGGCAGCAGTTAACCACTATCAAGCTTCTGCTGGATATGGCGAAGTCAACGGCCGATACGGAAACCGCCGAAATGGTAGACATGGCATTGAAACGGGTATCCGACGTCATAAATGAGGTAAGATCAGTTTCCCGCATGCTGGTTCCGCCCAGTTTAAAAGACTTGGGCCTGATTGATTCCATTAACGACCTTATTGAATCTATCCGCACAATTCAACCTATTGAGTTTGAACTGGATTATTTTGAATTTGATGAGGATTATTTACCGGACAACAAGAAGCTTGCGCTGTTCCGGATTGTACAGGAGCAATTGAATAATATTGTAAAACATGCACAGGCAAAAATGGTGATCGTCAGGCTACGGTGCTCCGGCACACACATCAATCTTTATATTAAGGATGATGGCAATGGCTTTGACCCTGCCACTTTACGGAAAGGCTTAGGGCTTACTAACATTCTCAACCGGGCGGAACTATTTGGCGGCAGTGCTGAGATTATTAGTTTTCCGGGTAGCGGTTGCCAGTTAAATGTTTGCCTCCCCAATTCCGTTGTTAACAGCGTTTTTGAATAGTGAATGCAAAATCGCTAAAAGGCTTTGGCGTACATTTGCGTTTCCCATGAGCGACGCTATCAAACACGAATGTGGTCTTGCCTTTTTACGACTTCGCAAACCCTTCGCACACTATCAGCAAAAATATGGTTCGGTACTCTGGGGCTTAAATAAGCTCTACCTCCTAATGGAAAAGCAGCACAACCGCGGGCAGGACGGCGCCGGCGTAGCTACTGTGAAGCTGTCGGTGGAGCCTGGTTATCCTTTTTTGTCCCGCATCCGCAGTAACCAGACGCAACCCATTGCCGACATCTTTAAACGCATTGGCGAGGAATTTAACGAGCTGCAAAAGTTCAATACGGAAATCAGCAATTATCCCGGTTTAATGAAAGGTCACCTTTCTTTTTTAGGTGAATTGTTGCTGGGTCACCTGCGGTATGGAACACAGGGAAAGAATGATGTGAACTTTTGCCACCCTTTTATTAAGCGCCATACCATTCCGGCAAGAAATTTAGCCCTTGCCGGCAACTTCAACCTGGTGAATACCGATGAGCTGTTTGAGCTTGTGAACATGGAGCCAGGTGTGTTTCAAAAGCAAAGCGACCTGGCAGCCATGATGGAAGTGATTCATCATTTTCTGGTGAAGGCAGATGAAGAAGCACCGCAATCACTGGATATTGTTTCGGTGTTAAAAAAGGCGCTCCCGCTTTTTGATGGTGGCTTTCATGTTGGCGGAATGACAGGAAACGGAATTGGTTTCGTCTTTCGCGATGCGCATGGCATCCGCCCTTCTTATTACTACATGGACGAGGACGTAGTGGTGGCAGCATCGGAACGAGCAGCCATTCGTACTGCGTTTAATGTAGGCGAGAATGAAGTGCAGGAACTGATGCCGGGGCAAGCCTTGATTGTTGCCGAAGACGGCGACGTAAAAATTGAGCAGGTACTGGAACCGAAAGAACGTAAAGCCTGTTCTTTTGAACGCATTTATTTCTCCCGTGGTTCCGATGAAAAGATCTACCGCGAACGTTCGCAGCTTGGCCACAACCTAAGCAGGCAGGTGCTGGAAGCAGTGGACTATGATCTGAAGAATACCATCTTTTCATTTATCCCAAACACCGCAGAAGTTGCGTTCTACGGCCTGGTGAAAGGCTGCGAAGACTATCTCAATAAAATAAAGCTCGAACGCATTTTATCCTGGGGCAATAGTGTTGATCCGGACAAGCTGGAAGAAATGATCAAGCGCCGGGTGCGCATGGAAAAGATTGCCATCAAAGACGTGAAGATGCGCACCTTCATTACTGAAGATGTGAACCGCAACGAGATGGTGCAGCACGTTTATGACATTACTTACGGAACCGTTCGAAAAGATATAGATACGCTGGTCGTCATTGATGATTCCATCGTTCGGGGAACAACGCTGAAGGAAAGTATTATCCGGATGCTTTCACGCCTTGGTCCAAAGCGCATCATCATTGTTTCATCGGCACCGCAGATCCGCTATCCCGATTGTTATGGCATTGACATGAGCAAGATGGGAGATTTTATTGCTTTCAACGCTGCTGTTTCTCTCCTGAAAGAAAGAGGGAAAGAAAGCTTGTTGCAGGAATTGCATGAACAGTGTAAGGAGCTTCATCAAGCCGATCAGTTGCACACTGTCAATGTTGTAAAACAGATATATAAATCCTTCACCAACGACGAGATCACAAAGAAGATAGCGGAGCTCATTACGCCACCAGATCTGGGTCTTCCTGTTGATGTCATCTATCAAACCATTGAGTCCTTGCATGAAGCTTGTCCCAGTAATTTAGGCGACTGGTATTTTACCGGCAACTATCCTACTCCCGGCGGCAACCGTGTAGTGAACAAAGCGTTTATGAACTACGTGGAAGGAAGGAATGAAAGAGGTTATTGATGTTTGGTGTTTGGTGTTTGGAGTTGATTAAGACAGTCTTTCTTATCTCTGAGTTTTCTTTGCCCTGATGAAGACATTATCGCTCTTAAAGTATTTTGCAATAACACGACAACCCCAAACCCCTAACGCCAAACCCCAAACAGAACCATGCTGGAACACCAAACGCTCAGATACCTCACACAACTAAAAAAGAACAACAATAAATTCTGGTTCGATGCCCATCGTGCCCAGTATGAAGCGGCGCGAATTGACTTTTCTAATTTTATCCAGATGGTGATCGAGGCATTGCAGAAAACAGATACAACCATCACAGGTTTAACTGCCAGGGATTGCCTGTTCCGAATCAACCGTGACATCCGCTTTTCAAAAGATAAAACACCTTACAAAGCACACTTTGGTGCCAGCATCAAACGCGGCGGACGCAAGTCCGGATTTGCTGGGTACTATTTTCATTTAGAGCCAGGCCATAGTTTTATTGGTGGTGGCATGTGGATGCCGGAGGCGCCTGCATTAAAAAACATGCGGCAGGAGATTGATTACAATTGGGAGGAATTTCAATCCATACTTCAGGAGAAAAACTTCAAAAAAATTTATGGTGACATTTATAAAGGGGATGATGTAAGCTTAAGCACCATGCCTAAAGGATACGAAAAAGAAAATCCCGCTGCTGAATATCTCCGCCTGAAAAGTTTTATTGCCGAAACGAAAATGGCCGATGAGGAGTTAGTAAAAGCTACACTGCATAAAAAAACGGTTGCCGCATTTGAAGCCTTGCAACCGGCGCTGAATTTTATTAACCGTACGGTAGAAGGCTAACGCTTTTACAGTTTACCAACAATAAGAATTGTTAAGGGATTATGAGTTTTGCGTTCCTGTGTTTTACTTGTGGTAAAATCGTCCCCCATGAAGACAACTTTACCCGCTATCATTACGCTGAGTATCATCATGACATTCAGTTCTTGTTCAACAAGGCGCTACGACACCAACACGTTGTTTGAGCAACAAACTGCACATCATAAAGTCGTTGCTGTTCTACCTGCCGAAATGATCTTCACCGGCAAACTGCCAAAAGACCTGTCGCCGGAAGATATTAGCTCCATTGAAGAAAGAGAAAGCCGGAGCTTTCAGTACTCGCTTTACAACAGCATTTTGCGCTATGCAAATAATCGTGATTACTACATTCGTGTGAATCTCCAGGATATTAATACCACGCAAAGCCTGCTGGAAAAAGCCGGCATTTCGCTTCGCGATTCCTGGAAGCAGGATGACAAAACACTTGCGAAAGTTTTAGGTGTAGATGCTGTTGTACGGCTGCGAATTGAAAAGAAGCGATACATGAGTGACCTTGCTTCGATGGGCATTGATGCGGGCCGGCGGATTCTGTCCGGCACAGGTGCTGCACTTAAATGGCTGCCTTCCGTATCAAACAAAACAAATGACATCATGGCCTCCTGCAATGTAATGAGCAACAGCCTGACACTATGGAATAACAACTATAAGCGTGGGGCTGATCATAATACGCCTTCGGACAGGGTTATTGAAGACATTACTGACAGATTTGGCCGCAACTTCCCTTATAAGCAGCGAAATGGTTAAACCAATCTTCGATTAGGATATTTGAAAAAGCAATATTGAAATTTTTTGAAAGAAAGACCAAAGCTTCTTACAAGTCGCTTTGGTCTTGAAACCTCTTTAGACTTAGTTCAGCATTCCTTTCTGCAAAAGGTACTCCGCTATCTGCACAGCATTGGTGGCAGCCCCTTTGCGAAGGTTGTCGCTAACGATCCACATGTTCAACGTATTCGGCTGCGTTTCATCGCGACGGATCCTGCCCACAAACACGTCATCTTTTTCATGCGCCCACAAAGGCATTGGATAAATTTGTTTGGAAGGATCATCCTGCACCACCACTCCCGGTGCATCACTAAGAACCTGTCTTAGTTCGGTAAGATCGAAATCATTTTCAAACTCCACATTCACGCTTTCGCTATGCCCGCCAATCACCGGAATACGAACGGTAGTTGACGTGACGCGGATAGAATCATCTCCCATGATCTTCCTTGTTTCATTCACCATCTTCATTTCTTCTTTGGTGTAGCCATTTTCCAGGAAGACATCGATCTGTGGCAAGGCATTCAGATCGATCTGGTATTTGTAAGCCATTGGATATTCACCAGCTGCTTCACTTACAGCCTTTGCTCTTTCGCCTTTTAACTGGTCCACCGCTACTTTGCCGGTGCCAGTTACGCTTTGATAAGTAGAGACCACAACACGTTTGATCTTGTATTTTTTATGAAGCGGTTGCAGTGCCACCACCATCTGAATAGTGGAGCAGTTCGGATTGGCAATGATCTTATCATTTGCCGTCAATACATCAGCATTTACTTCCGGTACCACCAGTGGTTTGTTTGGGTCCATACGCCAGGCAGAAGAGTTGTCGATAACGGTGATACCTGCTTCGGCAAATTTTGGCGCCCATTCAAGGGAAGTGCTGCCACCGGCAGAAAAGATGGCCACTGCAGGTTTTGCTGCAATGGCATCCTGCATGCTGACAATCTTATAGCCCTTTCCCTTGAACTCCACTTCCTTGCCTACTGACCTTTCAGAGGCTACGGGAATTAATTCATCTACAGGAAAAGCCCTTTCTGCAAGGACCTGCAACATTTTTGTACCTACAAGGCCGGTAGCGCCAACAACTGCAACTTTCATTTTGTGTTTAAAATTTAATGTTTAATCTGTTCATTCTTCCTGCCCTTTCTAACCAACAGGCAAGAAAAAAGCCTCCCGGTTATGGAAGGCTTGTAATTTATGTTGAACATACGTTTACGTTACACACCTTCCTTTGTTGGGAGCTGTTTCTTCGTACGTTTAGTATGCTTCATTTTGTTCATGTGTGGCGAAAATATTGCTGAAAAGCATTCACGCCAAATCTACTTTCGGTTTTGGCAGATAATTTTTTAAATTAGTGATATGACCAAAACCAAACTGCTGTTACCGGCCTTGCTGGTAGCCGCGTCTTGCTTTTCACAAACTCCCGCCCGTTATGATGTTGTCATTACCGAGATCATGGCCGATCCCACACCTGCAGTAGGCCTGCCAAATGCAGAATATATCGAACTCAAAAATGTATCATCAACCCCCTTTAATATAAACGGATGGCGGTTAAGCGATGCCTCCGGAACTGCTACAATCAATGCTTCATTTGTTTTACAACCGGATAGCGCAGTCATACTTTGTGCAAACAGCAACGTCACTGCTTTTTCTGTTTACGGCAGAACAATTGGTGTGACTTCTTTTCCTTCGCTGGATAACGATGGTGATGTGCTGACACTGCGTTCTTCCCAAAACAGAATTATTCATTCGGTTAATTATTCAACGGAATGGTATGCCAACGAAGCAAAGAAAGATGGTGGCTGGAGTCTGGAAATGATGGACCCGAAAAATCCCTGCAGTGGAAAGGACAACTGGAAGGCAAGTGCAAGCAACACCGGCGGTACGCCGGGTAAGATCAATTCAGTGAACGGGGTGAATCCCGATGATACGCCACTACAGGTGAAGAGAGCTTATATGATAGACAGCGTGACCGTTGTGCTAACGTACACAGAACCGGTAGATAGTTCCACCGCATCCTCCGTATCCAATTACTCGTTGCCGGGAAGCAACTTTCTGTCTTCTACAGTTCTAGCACCTTCTTTCCAGGCAGTGCAATTAAAGCTGGCTGCACCGTTACAGGCTGCAACAGTTTATACCATAACAATCAACTCGGTGACGGATTGCAAAGGGAATGCTATTGGTGGTTTTAACAAGGTGAAAATAGGAGCGCCCCAAACTTCAGCGTTATCTGACATCGTCATAAATGAAATTCTTTTTGATCCTAAAAGCAGTGCGTATGACTATGTGGAGTTTTACAACCGAAGCAATAAGATCATTGACGCCGCTAAGCTTTACGTTGCTAACAGGAATGCAGGTGGCACGGTCAGTTCATTAAAAAAAATATCGGAAGAGCCATTCTATCTTTTTCCTGGCGATTACATTTTAGTAACAGAAGACAAAGCTTCTTTGCAGAAGCAGTATTTGGTGAAGAACGAAGATGCAGTTATGGTACTTTCTTCGCTTCCTTCTTTTCCGGATAACAAAGGGACAGTGGTTCTAATTGAATTGAATGGAGCCATCATTGACGAAGCTGCCTATGAAGATGATTGGCATTTTGGACTTATCGATAACAAAGAAGGTGTAGCGTTGGAGCGGATTGATCCAAATGCAGCCTCGCAAAACAAAAGTAACTGGCACTCTGCTTCAACTACTGCCGGTTACGGAACACCAACTTATCAAAATTCACAATTCAGAAAGATGGAAGACATCAAAGCTGTCGTGAACGTATTGCCCAGGATATTCTCGCCTGATAACGATGGAAGAGATGATATTTTAACTATCAGTTACGGGGTGGAGGAAATTGGCTACGTGGCTAATGTCATCATCTTTGATGGGGTCGGAAGGATCGTACGCCACCTTGTAAAAAATGATCTGTTGCAGCTAAAAGGTTCGTGGACCTGGGACGGGCTCGGAGAAAACAAAAACAAACTTCCCATTGGAACGTATGTTGTTTTTACAGAGATTTTTAACCTGCAAGGAAAGAAAAAAAATTTTAAGAATGCGGTTGTGCTTGCGAGGCAGTTGAACTAATTTGTCTGAACCCTGATTTAGGCAGATTTTGAGGATTAACAGGAAATGAGGTTGACCTAAATAAAACAAGAGTCGTTCAATATTGAACGACTCTTGTTTTATGCTAAATCCAATCAATCCTATGAATCAGGGTTCAGACAAATTAGTTCCAATTAAACCAGCTCAATATCAAAATTCACCAGCTCCTGGAACTGCAGCAAACGCTTATCAATATCTTCTTTGGTGATTTCTTTCATTCTTTCAGGGCCAAACTTCTCTACACAAAAACTTGCCATTGCCGAACCTACAATAATGGCGGTCTTCATGTTCTCGAACGACACATCTTTTGTGCGGGCAATGTGGCCGATAAAACCACCGGCAAAGGTATCGCCGGCACCTGTGGGGTCAAACACATCTTCCAGCGGAAGCGCCGGTGCATAAAAGACCTGGTCGTTATGGAAGAGCAACGCACCATGTTCACCTTTTTTAATAATGAGATATTGCGGGCCCATGGTAAGAATTTTTTTAGCCGCCTTAACCAGCGAAAATTCGTGGCTTAGCTCCCGTGCTTCCGCATCGTTTACCATCAGCACATCTACCATTTTCAATACATCTTTCAGGTCATCCAGGGCCGATTCCATCCAGAAATTCATCGTGTCAAGCACAATCAGTTTCGGACGTTCTTTCAACTGCTCAATCACACTTTTTTGAAGCTTCGGCATCAGGTTGCCCAGCATCAAAAACTCAGCGCCCTGGTAACTCTCCGGTATTTGCGGGTTGAAGTCAGCCAGCACGTTCAGGTCAGTGATCAGCGTATCACGTGTATTCATGTCCATGTGATAGCGGCCACTCCAGAAAAAGGATTTTTTATCTTTGATTATCTCCACACCTTCCAATTGAACACCGCGGCGTTGAAGTTCAGTCATTTCCTCCTGTGGAAAGTCATTGCCAACAATTGATACCTGCTGTACAGGCGTTACAAAATTGCTGGCCGCATAGGCTACATAAGTAGCCGAACCGCCAATGATTTTATCGGTTTTTCCAAATGGGGTTTCAATCGCATCGAAGGCCATTGTGCCCACAACAATAACAGACATGATAAGTTTAATTTTTAGAATTAGTTCTGCAAGGCGGAACGCCTGTCGGTAAGCGAAAGGCGTGCAAACCTAAGGTTTTTGGGTGAGATGAAAAGCGTAATCTGAGCCATAAAATCTTTGCGTGTAGCTAAAGCAAAATATTGCAAAATTCTTTTATCTTAACCAGCAATTGATCGCTTCACCAAAACCACCGCAATGAAAAAAGCCTTCCGCTATCTGCTCTATTTTGTTTTAGTCCTTATCATTATTGTTGGCGGCTTTGCTGCTTTTGTTGGCATCCGCGGCATTCCCGGTTATACGCCGGAGAAGTTGGCGTTAAAAGTTAGTGCTACACCTGAACGCATTGACAAAGGGCGAAAGTTATCGACCATGCTTTGTAATGGTTGTCACATGGATCAGAATACCGGCAAACTAACCGGCAGGGAAATGAAGGAAGTGTCGCAGTTTGGTACACTTTATTCAAAAAATATTACGAATGATCCCATGCACGGTATAGGCAAGTGGACCGACGGTGAACTTGTTTATTTGCTGCGTACCGGTATCACTCCGGATGGAAGGTTTCTTCCGGTGATGGCTAAACTGCACCGCATGTCCGATGAAGATATGAGCTCACTTGTTGCTTTTCTTCGTTCCGATCACGCATGGGTGAAGGCTGATGACACCAAACTGCCGCAGTCAAGCTATTCGTTTTTAGCGAAGTTCCTTACAACGATCAAAGCCATTGAACCAATGCCTTTTTCAACGACTTCAATTCCGGAGCCTGATACGACGAACCTGGTGAAATGGGGAGAATATGTAAGCCTTTACCGGGTAGAGTGCTATGCCTGCCATTCGGCTGATTTTACAACGGATGATTTTGTACATCCCGAAAAATCAAAAGGTTTTTTTGGCGGTGGAAACAAATTTGAATTACCCGACGGTAAGGCAATTTATTCAAGAAACCTGACGATGGACGAAGAAACAGGCGTTGGCAGATGGACGGAAGAAGAATTTATAAAGGCTGTAAAAACAGGCATTGTTCCAAACGGTCAGCCGGCTTTGCGGGAGCCAATGGCACCTTTTGTCGACCTTAGCGATAGCGAGGTGAAAGCCATCTTCGCCTACCTGAAAACAGTCCCCAAAATCAAGAATAAAGTAGAAAGAAAATTTTAAACAAGAGCCCTGCAAACGCAGGGTTTTTTGTTGGACGGAAAACAGTTGCTGCCAAATTTTCGCCCTTTATCTTTGGCGCTTTCCATTTGCTGTATGATTCATTTTCATTCGTTACAGGTTAAAAAAGTGCTGAAGGAAACCGACGATTGTGTTTCCATTGAATTTAGTGTACCACAAGAATTAAAAGAGGCATTTGCCTTTAAACAAGGCCAGAATCTTACCCTAAAAAAAACACTGAACGGCGAAGAGTTGCGACGTAATTATTCCATCTGTACAAGCCCTTTTGATAACCAGTTGAGAATAGCCGTCAAGCAAGTCGAAGGAGGCACTTTCTCCACCTGGGCTAATAGCGAATTGAAAGCAGGCGATGTGCTTGAAGTAATGCCCCCAACAGGAAAATTTTATACGGAACTGAACCCTTCGCAAAAGAAAAGCTACGTGGCTTTTACGGCGGGCAGTGGCGTTACACCTATCCTCTCTATCATTAAGACCACACTGCTTACCGAACCGCAAAGCAACTTCACACTGGTGTATGGCAACCGCACAAAAACGTCTATCATTTTTAAAGAAGAATTGCAAGCACTAAAGGATAAGTTCATGGACCGTTTCCGGATTTACCATGTGCTCAGCAGGGAAAAAGCTGATACACCAATTAATAACGGAAGGATTGATACAGAGAAACTGAACCTGTTTTTTGACAAGGTCATTGACATCAATCGTTGCGACGAATTTTTTCTGTGTGGACCGGAAGAAATGATCTTTTGCATTAAAGGTTATTTGGCAGGCAAGGGTGTTCCTTCAGAAAAAGTGCATTTTGAATTGTTCACTGTGCCGGGGCAGAAGAAAGCGGCAACCAGCAATCGGCAATCGGCAATTGAAAACGCAGGACCTGTTAGCAAAATTTCGGTGAAGCTGGACGGGATCATGTTTGATTTTGACTTGGCGCAGGAAAGTGAAAGCATTTTGGATGCTGCCTTAAAGCAAGGCGCCGATCTGCCTTATGCCTGTAAGGGTGGCGTATGCACTACCTGCAAAGCAAAACTTTTAGAAGGTGAGGTAGCAATGGATGTAAACTGGGGGCTGGAACCGGACGAAGTAGAGCAAGGGTTTATTCTTACCTGTCAGGCGCATCCTAAAACAGAGCGTGTAGTGATTGATTTTGACGCGAAGTGAAAAACTTTTGTATCAATAAAAAAGAGCCGCTGTACAACGGCTCTTTTTTATTAAGTATTTTACTAAACAGTAGGCCTCGTCGGGTCATTCGCCGGTGTATGAGAAACATTGGTTGTGGAAGTGGTAGTAGTTGTTGTTCCGGTTGGCGTTGTATTGACTTTGTTATTAAAGCTGCTTTTTAAACTATCAAAACCATTTTGCAAATTATCTTCTGCCGAACGGTTCATGAACGTAAAGGCCACGATACCGATAGCCGCCGCCATTGCCAGGTAAAAGCCGATGCCAACTGCTCTTAGAACATCCAGGGCACGCAAAAAGCCAATCACCATAATAAGTGAAGCAACGGCACCGGCAATCAGCACAATCATCCAGTTGGTACGGGCCAGGTTTTTTGTTTGATCCCCAGTGTAGGCTAAAACGCCGGCTGCCACAAAGCAGAGAAAAACCAGTATTCCCCAATCGCTCATGCCATTTACAGAATAGCCGAAAATTGATACCCATGGTAAAAACATGGAAATGATTCCGACAGCGGCTGCTATCAGCACCATTTTTCGTTGTTTGCTCATTGTTTCGAAATTCATGGTAAAAAGTTTATATGGAAATTACTCATAAGATTTGGCTCTGGCAAAAGGTTTTCTGCACCAGCAAGAGTCGTTTGGCTGCCGGATGGATTGGCCGAAGAAGTAGTTCTGGTATTGCCGGGAAGCAGGTTTAAGAAAAAATTACCCTGCCCTTTGCTTATTTTTACCTCTTAAACTTTGCTATATGTCAGTACAGGATTTGCAGCAGATTTTCGATAGCAAAATCGAGCAGGATGTTCGCATTGAGCCAAAGGACTGGATGCCGGAGAAATACCGTCAAACACTCATCCGGCAAATCTCGCAGCATGCGCACAGCGAGATTGTAGGCATGTTGCCGGAGGGATCCTGGATCAGCCGTGCACCTTCGCTCAAACGCAAACAAATTCTTATTGCCAAAGTGCAGGATGAAGCCGGTCATGGTTTGTATCTATACAGCGCTGCAGAAACGCTTGGTATTTCAAGAGACGAAATGATTGAACAATTGCACAGCGGTAAGGCAAAATATTCTTCCATCTTTAATTATCCCACACTTACCTGGGCCGACATGGGTGCTATTGGCTGGCTGGTAGATGGTGCCGCTATCATGAACCAGGTGCCACTTTGCCGTGCATCTTACGGGCCTTACAGCCGTGCTATGATCCGTGTGTGCAAAGAAGAAAGCTTTCACCAGCGGCAGGGTTTTGAAGCCTTGCTGGTATTGAGCAAAGGAACAGCAGAACAAAAAGCAATGGTGCAGAATGCGATTGACCGCTGGTGGTGGCCCAGCCTGATGATGTTTGGTCCGCATGATGCGGAAAGCAGCAACAGCGAGGCGAGCATGAAATGGAAGATCAAACGCTTTAGCAACGATGAACTGCGCCAGCGTTTTGTGGACATGATTGCCGAGCAGGTAAAGTTGTTAGGGATGACGCTGCCTGATCCGGATTTAAAATGGAATGAAGAGCGCCGGCACTATGATTTTGGAAAGATCAATTGGGAAGAATTCTGGAATGTAGTAAGCGGCAATGGTCCTTGTAACAAGCAGCGGCTGGATGCAAGAAGAAAAGCGTGGGAAGAGGGTGAATGGGTAAGAGATGCAGCGAAGGCGCATGCGGATAAAAGAGCTGCGAGAAATAAACAACAAGCTGCGGCCTAAAAAGAATACGCTATGAGAATTGAAATCAGGAAATTTTATTACGGCGACTACGATGC
>DASVSM010000580.1:0-3331 GCA_036388115.1 Flavisolibacter sp. | reverse complement strand
AGCCGGTAACCTTTGTGGCACAGGAAGAGTAAAATTTGCTAACTTGCCTCACCCAATTTTCAGGCTATGATTGAAAATTTCCAGGATAAACAAAGAACGCAGCGTACACGGGTAAGATCAGTAATGGACTATACAATGGGTTTCGTCTTTTTTCTTATTGGTCTTTACTTTATTCTCTACCGCCACCTGGGCATAAAGATGATCTTGAACCGAGAGGCTTCCAACGTTGATTATATTATTGGCGCACTTTTTATTCTTTATGGTAGCTGGCGTATTTATCGGGGTTATAAAAAGAATTACTATCAATGAGTAAATGGGTGAGGCTGTGTTTTTTTCTTGCCACCATGGCAGGATGGATGAGCAGTTGCAATAACAAAGCAGACGTTCCGCAAACAGACCGCTTCGACAGCGGTATTTTGCATATCAGTTGCGACGAAAGTTTTAAACCCGTGGTTGATGCACAAGTTCAGGTTTACCAGTCCATTTATCCGAAAACAAAAATCATTGTGCACTACAAACCGGAAGCGGAATGCATTAATGATTTCGGCGTTGATTCAATTCGGATGGTGATTGCCACCAGGGGAGCAAGCAGGAAAGAAAATGCATTTATCGAAGATACCCTGAAGCTTGGTGCCAGGTCTGTTACCGTTGCATATGATGCCGTTGCCGTAATTGTTCATCCACAAGCAACAGATTCACTTTTTACTTTAACAGAACTGAAAGAATTGATTAGCGGAAAGTCTAAGAAAAATCTAATTCCTGTGTTTGACGGACTCAAAGCAACCAGTACGGTGCGGTTTATGCTTGATTCTGCCCTTGGCGGGCAAACGCTTGGTAAAAATGTAGTGGCTGCCGAAAGCAGCCGGGGAGTTGTAGACTATGTAGGGAGAACGCCAAATGCCGTTGGGTTTTTAGGTATCAGCTGGATTGGGAATGCGGATGATACCGCGCAGCTTTCTGATCTTAAAAAAGTACGTTTGGCCAGACTGGAAAGTACAGATAGCGTCGGTGGTTTTGTGTTACCCGTACAATACCTGATTTATTCAAGAACATATCCGCTAATCAGAGATTTGGTATACGTCTTGAAAGAAAAACATACCGGGCTTGCCAATGGTTTTGCCGCCTTTATGCGAAGCGAAAGGGGCCAGTTGCTTTTTAAACGCTCTTATCTGTTTCCGGCGGTGCGTCCGTTTTATATTCGCGAAACGGAATTAGAATAGCATTGCAAACAAAAATTAACAATCACTGGTTAAGCGAAAGGGGATAATTTTAAATCTTAAAAAGAAAAAGAAAAAATGAAGAAAGTCATCATTTTGTTTTTTGCGGCCGTACTCTCGTTGAATGCGATGGCTCAAACCGTACAGGAAGGAGTTGGTCACTGGTATGCAGAGCGATACCAGAGTGCCCGTACCGCTTTTGAAAAGCTGACCGCTGCAAATCCGAATAATTTAGAAGCAGTTTATTGGCTGGGGCAAACCCTCATTTCGCAGGGTGATGTTGCCGGTGCCAAAGCATTATATCAAAAAACATTAGCAGCTAACGGAAATGCTCCCTGGATACTTGCCGGGATGGGGCATATCAACTTGCTGGAAGGCCGTGGTGCAGAAGCACGCCAGCAGTTTGATGCAGCCATTTCGGCTAGCAAAGGCAAAAAAGGCGCCGACGCTGCAATCTTAACGGCAGTTGGTCGTGCTAACGTTCAGCCTTATACAGATGAAACAAGAATTGGGGATTTAGATTATGCTATTGCCAAATTAAACGAGGCGGCACAAGTAGCACCAACCAATCCCGATTTGTTTGTGACACTTGGCAACGCCTATCGTAAAAAGCACCTCGGCGGCGAAGCTGTGCAAGCATACCGTAAGGCTGGCTCTTATGCCCCTGCTTTATTTCGTACAGCAAGCATCTATGAAACACAACGCAACTGGGACGCTGTTGTTGAGTACCTGAATTCTACCATCGCATCAGATGCTAAGTTTGCTCCAGCTTACGAAAAGTTATATTACTATAACTTAACGGAAAAGAGAGATTTTAATGCTGCCGCTTCTTTTGGTAATTTGTATGTTTCAAATTCAGACCCAAGTGTTGAAAATGATTATATACCAGCACAAACAAGCTTTGTTCAAAAAAATTACCAGGCTGCTATTGATCAGGCAAATAAAATTCTACAACAAACCAACAATAACCCTAAATCTCGGGTGTATCGTTTGTTAGCATACAGTTATTTGGAGCTAAAAGACACTTCCAAGGCATGTGACTTTTCAAATCGTTTCCTTGGTAAAGCCACACAAGATGAATTGTTAGCAAATGACTTTCTGCTACATGCAAGGGTTTGCGGAAGAGGAAATCCTGCTATTGTAAGCCAGGATATTGCGAAGGCTCTCCAGCTGGATACTGTTCGCAGTCGTCAGATTGTTGTGTTAAACGATGCCATCCGGGAAGCCCGTGCACAAAAACAATATGGCTTGGAAGGGCAGTTAATGCTGACTTCGCACAACCTGCGTGCTGCGTCTGCTAATCCTGCTGATTTGTTTTATATCGGAACATTGTTCTATTACGATAACAATTTTGCCAAATCAGACAGTCTTCTTTCTGTTTACATTACTTCTTTCCCGGATACAGTACAAGGCTATTATTGGAGAGCATTATCCCGTTCTCAAATTGATACCGGAATGAAGCAAGGACTGGCTGTTCCCGATTTTGAAAAAACAGTGCAGTTAGGCGAAACCAATAAAGAGCGTTTTAAAAGTCAGGCTGTACAGGCTGCGCAAATGCTTGCATTGTACTACAATAACGTGAAAAAGGACAGACCTGCAGCCCAGGCAATTGTTGGCAAAGGATTGGAATTTGATCCAACGAATACAACGCTTCAGGATTTACAGAAGCGACTGGCAGGAAGTGCGCCAAAAACACCGGGCAAGGCATCCGAGCCAAAGGCTAGTGCAAATGGTGGAAATGCTGCCGGTAATAAATCAAAAGGACGGTAATTTCTATTTCGGAATAATGAAAAAGCCTCCTCTTTCAGGAGGCTTTTTCATTAACAAAATGCATGAAAGATTAATCGGACTTTTCATTTTCGTGACTTATTTTTGCGTGCATTTGAAAAACTATGTTCCCTCTACTTCAGACAGACCTTAGTAAAGCCGTATCCGATGTCAACAGCGCAGCCAGTTGGTTGCCGATTGCCTTCCAGTTTTTATTTGCTTTTGGAATGATTGGTACCCTAATGGGCGTTACGCACCTTTTGGGCCCTAAGCGGAAGACGGCGGATAAGCTTCAAACCTTTGCTTCTGGTATTGAAAGCCATGGCGAGGCACGCCAACCGGTGGCT
>DASVSM010000579.1:0-2559 GCA_036388115.1 Flavisolibacter sp. | reverse complement strand
TTTCTAGCCGGATTTCCTTCAGGGCCTGCTCCAATACATAGAGCCTTTCGTTTATTGAAAGCTTATGAATTTCCTGAATCAGGGTTTCTTTTGTCATAATGATAAAACTACAAAACTCATTGAAAAAGAAGGAGGTCCTTTGAAACTAAGAGAAGAGAAACTTTTTGCGCATGCTGCTTTTCAAAAGAGAAAAGGAGATAAAGAGCTGTTCGAATTGACTCATTATCTCCTTTCTCTTTTGAACTCTTTGCCCTAAAATGGTTCATCGTCATCCATGTCATTCATCTTGCTTCCGGTTTGGATGTACAACTTCGCTCCCGGGCCTTCCGAACCACTTACCGGCTTCCAGTTGGGTGGCATGGTAAACCCTCCGTTGAAATCATCACCATTATCTTCAAAGAATCGTTGTATCTCCAGCCGTGCCCTGTACTTCAGATTTTCCAGCGAACCATTACGGTGCTTGGCAATACGTAAATGCGTTTCACCCTTTACGCTTTCTCCCATTTCGTTCTGGTTGATCTCGTGGTATTCGGGACGGTAAATAAAACACACCATATCAGCATCCTGTTCAATCGCACCTGACTCACGCAAGTCAGAAAGCTGCGGCATTTTGTTACCGTCTTTTCTTTTCTCCACTTCACGGCTTAACTGCGAAAGAGCGATCACCGGCACCTGTAGTTCTTTTGCCAGTGCTTTTAAGCTTCGCGAAATGTTGGAGATTTCCTGCTCACGGTTGCCGTTACGGTTCTCGCCGGTTCCACTCATTAACTGCAGGTAGTCGATAATGATCAAACCAATGTCGTGTGCATTTTTCAGGCGGCGGCATTTGGCCCGCAATTCAAAAATGTTCAAGGCAGGCGTATCGTCAATAAAAAGTTTTGCATCGGCCAACCGCTGGATACCGCGTTTGTACAACTGCTCCATTTCATGTTCTTCCAGCTTACCGCGGGATATTTTCTCCAGATGTATCTCACTTTCTGCCGAAAGCACCCTTTGCACCAACTGGCCGGCACTCATCTCCAATGAAAAGAAAGCAACTGCTGTTGGCTTTGATGCGCTCAGTGCAGCATTCCTTGCCAGGTTGAGAGCAAAGGCTGTTTTACCCACAGAAGGACGGGCCGCCAGAATAATGAGATCCGTTTTTTGCCAGCCGTAAGTAATCTTATCCAGGTTCGCGAAACCACTCGGCACGCCGGTAATGTCCTCGTTGCGGTTTCGCATGTCTTCGATGCGCTGAATAGTTTTCACCAGCACCGCATCGATGGTCTCCACGCTGTTGCGCAAGTGCTCCGATGTAACCTTGTATATTTTACTTTCAGCATCATCCAGCAGGTCAAATACATCGGTGCTGTCTTCGTAAGCATCCGAAATAATTTCACCGCTGATGCGTATCAGTTCACGCTGAATAAATTTTTGAAGGATGATACGTGAGTGAGCTTCAATGTGTGCGGACGAAGTAACGGCGTTGGTAAGTTTTGTTACATAGTAGGGTCCGCCAACAACATCCAGCTCTTCTTCGGTACGCAGTTGCTCTACTACCGTCAGCATATCAATTGGCTGGCTTTTGCCAGACAATGTTTTCATTGCTTTAAAGATGCGCTGGTGGGCATCTACATAAAAACATTCCGACTTCAATATTTCCGCCACCACGTCAAATGCGCCCTTCTCCAGCATGATGGCACCCAGTACTGCTTCTTCCAGGTCGCGGGCCTGCGGCGGCACCTTGCCATAGACCATTGTGCTCAAATCCAGTGGGGTTTTCCGGCCTCTTTTCTTATCCCTGTTTATATTGGGTATATCCATACAGCTCTTTTTAGCATTGATGAAGAATCAATGACTCCAGAAGTGATTCGCAGCCTTAAAAAACTATATTGAGTTGGTCTGTTTATCCGTGTCCGTAAGTCAGTTAACGAATATAAGGGGGAAGAAATCGGACGTAACAATTCGGTAACATCTATATTAATCCACAGGCTATGCCAGAGGTTATACACAGCATTTCCGCAGTTGTCCACCACCATCACTTATACTTTCCACAAAAGTGCTTTTTTTTACGCAACTTCCTACCGGTTGTGAACAACTTACTGTGGGAAAGATTCAGCAAGATTTTTTTGGTAAAATGGGTTGGAAGACAGAGCGCAGCTGAGCCATATTTCGGCTGAATTTTGCAGGTTTGTGAAGCGGAATTTCATCTAAATCGATGCAGATAATTTATGGTGTTGATAAATTATGGACCAGAGGCTGGTGCTACAATGAAGCGTCTGTTGCGTCGCACAGCGTGTACGGTTAGTAAGTCTATTGAGCACCTCACCCCTGACCCTCTCCTCATGGAGAGGGAGTGCCACCGCACAGACACTGGCTTATGCATTCATTTCTTCAGGGCTTCAATCTTTTCTGCTATTGTAAACGCTCATGTTTTGTCATCCTGAGGCATAAGGGACCTTTGAATTGTAGTTTGAAGTATGGCTGTAAATAGTGAATGATTGCTTTCCTTTCTTACAGCAGAAAGCAAAGATACTTCCTGCGTCAGCAGGACAAGCAAGAGGCAATATATATTATGTA
>DASVSM010000578.1:0-1965 GCA_036388115.1 Flavisolibacter sp. | reverse complement strand
CAGAAATACGGTTCCGGAAACTGGCTGATCACACCCCTTCCGGTATTGGCACTATAGCTTGAAAATCTTCCCTGCCGCAAGTCAAATTCGCCTTTTACATTGCCCGCCGTAAAGTTCAACCGGTTAGCATCTTTCGTGACCTGAAGCTTTGCACCAGCAGCAGCATAACGTGTCGCATAATTTCCACTTAGCTTAAACTGTTCCCTTGCCACTTCATGCTGAAAAGGCACCAGCTCCGTAGCAGATGCTTTTGACGTGGTTGCATACACATTAATAAAATACTCACCGCTTTCTTTTAGCAATGCCGACGGCAGTTCAAGTGTGACATCTTTTTGCTCATGCGGAAGAACATTCAGATTGAATTTACCTGCATGAATGGCTTCACCGTTCCTGGTTAACTGCCAGCTAAAATCGTATTGATCGAGGTTGGTAAAATCAAAAAGGTTCTGCACCGTGATGACTCCTTTGCCTATGTCTTTTGGCTTGAAGAGAATGTTCTGATAGACTTTTTTTACTTCATAAAAACCGGGGTGCGGCGTTCTGTCGGCAGCCACCAGTCCGTTGGCACAAAAATTTTCGTCGTTTTGCAGATGATAAGCACCGAGGTCGCCACCATACGCAAAGAACGGACGGCCATCACTTGTTTTGGTCAGCATGCCCTGGTCAACCCAATCCCAGATAAAGCCGCCCTGCATTTTCGGGTCGCTCATGATGATATCGAAATATTCCTGGAAGTTGCCATTGCTGTTGCCCATCGCATGCGAATATTCGCACATAATGTAAGGCCTTGTTTTTGTTTTATCAGCGGCATAGCGCTTCATGGAATTGATGCCCGGATACATGGGGCAAACAATGTCGGTGTTCCAGTCTTCACCGGCCTGCTCAAACTGCACCGGCCTGCTTTTATCTCTTTCTTTGATCCATAAATAAGCATCATGAAAAACTTTTCCGTTACCGCATTCGTTGCCCATAGACCATATAATTACAGAAGGATGGTTCTTATCTCTTTCCACCAGTCGTTCAATGCGGTCCATGTGCGCCGGGGCCCACAGCGGCAGGTAAGCCGGGTGCACTGTTGTATCAAAATTTCCCTGTAAAGAAGCACCCATGCCGTGTGTTTCAATGTTGGCTTCGTCTACCAGGTAAATGCCGTATTTATCACAGAGCTTGTACCACAATGGGTCGTTGGGATAATGCGCAGTTCTGTCGGCATTCACATTGAACTGCTTCATTAACTGGATGTCTTTTATCATCAATTCCTTGCTGGGAACGTGCCCTTTCACCGGGTCGTGCTCATGGCGGTTAACGCCGTGTACATAAGTAGCCACACCATTGATCAAAAGCTGTGCATTTTTAATCTCTACTTTTCTGAATCCTATTTTAGCCCCGGTGTGTCTTGTAGCAGTTATCCCCTTTCCGTTTGTAAAACTGATAATGCAATCATAGAGGTTTGGCGATTCAGCACTCCATTTCAACGGCTCTTTTACTTCACCGGTGAAACGGACCGTTTCCATGCTGTCGTTACCGAAGGAATAATTCTTTGTTTGCTCAAAAATTTTTTTTCCGGCCTTGTCGCGTATTTCAACAGCCACTGTTCCGGTTTTTGCACCGTTGCCCTTAAACTGCCGCAGGTTAACATCGGCACTGAACAAACCATTTTTGTATTGATTATCCAGGTCAGCTTTTAAAAAGAAATCCCACACTGTTGCTTTCGGCAAAGCGTATAAAAAAACATCTCTTTCAATACCGCTGATGCGGAAGAAATCCTGGTCTTCCAGGTAGCTTCCATCGTGCCAGCGAAACACCTGCACTGCCAGAAGATTGGTTCCTTTTTTCAGGTACTTGGTGATATTAAATTCGGCCGGTGATTTGGATGCTTTTGTCATTCCCACTTTCTGGCCATTGACATAAACAAAGGCGCAGCCGGTGATAGAGCCGAACTGCAACATCACTTCGCTGCCAGCC
>DASVSM010000577.1:0-8163 GCA_036388115.1 Flavisolibacter sp. | reverse complement strand
TGTTTTTTGTAGGCTTTACGCAAAAGCAGGCGCAGGGCACGTCACTCGGCTTATTGCTTTTACCAATTGGCATTCTGGCAGTACTTAACTATTACAACAAAGGACTGATTGATGTAAAAGTTGTTCTTATTATGGCAACCGGCTTTTTACTTGGCGGCTTCCTGGGAAGCAAGATTGCCCTGGCCATCTCAGAGGATGCACTGAAAAAAATTTTTGCGATCGTTCTGTTTTATACGGGGTTTAAGATGCTTGGTTTTGACCTGATTGCATTTATTGCAAGTGGAGTTAAAAAAATCTTCTGACGATGCGTATTCAACTGCTCATGATTTTCATTTTTAGTTGCATTATAAGTAAATCGCAACCAAAAGAACAATTGCTGCGTGAGTTTCTACTGGGCATTTCCGTCGCCGATCCATTTCAAGAAACGGTTGCTCTGTTAGAGACATCGCAGGATTTTGGAATCGATTCAATCCAAAGAGGAAATCGGATTTTTTCAAGCTTCAAAGGAACCCACCCATTTCCCGCATATAAATTTGAGAATATTGTTATCCTCCTTGAGAACGAAATCTGGCAGGACTCCATTACTAAAGAGCACTACGATACGTCTACCACCTATTCCATTCAATACATCTTCTCCAATGAAGACGAAAAAAGAAGAAACAACTTTTATAAGGAAATAACAAAGGCCTTTTTACCTTTTTACCATTGGCAATCTGAAAATAACTTACAGGGAAACCCGAAAGGAAAAAGATACCGTTTTCAAAAGGGACAATTCGACAATTTTGCTGAAATAAATGTATTCAGAGGTAGTTATAAAAAACAGTTTCTGTATGTAACCATTCGGTTTAACAAACGGAAATATTACCAGATAAAAGAACCAACTTTTTTTTAACCTAGTACCACTCTTCTGATGGAATGCATTCTGTGCGTTCTCTTTCCCGTTTCCACACTGGTGATTCCTTCCAAATCAATTTTGTCAATACGCACTTTTCCGGAAGCGTGAACAATTTGTCCATCATTTAGAACAATGCCCACATGCGTTACCTTACCTTTTTCATTTTGAAAAAATGCAAGATCGCCAGGTTTTGATTCATGCAAGTAATTTACGTCCACACCTTGCCCTGCCTGCAAATAAGCATCCCGCAAAAGCTTCACGCCAAAAAATTTAAAAACCTGCTGTGCAAACCCACTGCAATCAATGCCATAGACAGATTTCCCACCCCATAAATAAGGCGTGTTAATGAAAGGCTGGCAAACAGCTTTTAAAGCTGTTTCGGTAAAGGTAAATTCATGACTGTTCCACATTTGCTGCGGTACAAAAAGATAATTGATCGTGTCGCTGGCAATGCCAAAGGATAATTTATCCGGGTTATAAACAGGTGTGCCAAATGGTACCTGAACACTGGTACTACCTATTGTTACCAGGCTCGTAAATCCATTGGTAAAACAGGAAGTCTGATAAATTTCAGTTTCGCTGACTTCCTTTAACTGGTTGGCTTGCACCCAGCCCTGGTATCCGTCATACAGGCAAGTGATGAACACGAAATCATTTCTCTCCTCTCCTATTGTGATATATTCTCCAAACAAAACCTGGCTCACCATTTCACTCCGGTGACTCGGTTCCTTTCGCATGGGTATAGCGGATAACAAACAAATAGCTGTCAACATAAAATACATTGGGATTTGTTATGCAAATTTGCAGGTATTGCATCATATACGTGAATCGTTAATCATCAATTATGAATACGGAGTATTCAGTCTGCAACATTTTAAACACAGGATCACGAAGAGTAAAACTCAGCCACTCTTTCATTAACGATTCATCATTCATCATTCACGGATGAAGGCGGCTCGGTACGACCATATCAGTGATCAGGAATTGTTGGCGTACTACTATGCCGACAACAACCAGGAATGGCTTGGTATTCTGCTGCAGCGCTACACTCTTTTACTATTGGGTGTGTGCATGAAATACCTGAAGGATGAAACGGAAGCCAAGGACTGTGTGCAGCAGATATTTTTGAAGGTATTGACAGAGGTACCTAAATACAAGATCGATTATTTCAAATCATGGCTTTACATGGTGGCCAAAAACCATTGCCTGATGCGGCTGCGGGACAAGGGTGCAAAAGCGGTAAAAGAGCTTACCGACCAGGACATTATTTCCGATGAAAATAATAAGCATGACCTCCAGCAAAACGAGCAGACCTATGAGCTTTTGGAAGAGGCCATTATTGAATTGAATGAAGAGCAACGCATTTGCGTGGATCTTTTTTATCTGCAAAGAAAAAGTTACCAGCAAATTACAGAGCAAACTGGCTTTAGCCTTATGCAGGTAAAAAGCTATATCCAGAATGGAAAACGTAACTTGAAAATAATTTTGGAACGAAAGCTGAAAAACAGTCAGCAGCGGCGATGAAGGAAAATTTGAAAGACATATTATCCAATTTACATTCAGAGGTAGACCAGGCAACTCTGCTGAAATACCTGGAAGGCAAACTATCGGCCGGAGAGCAGCACGAGGTTGAAAAACACACCCTGGATGATGCTTTTGAAACCGATGCGTTAGAGGGCTTGCAGGACTTTACCAACAAGGCAAACATAACCGAGTTAGTAGCCCAACTGAACCAAGATTTAACAAAGAAAACAAAGAAGAAAAAGAGCTGGCTTAATAAGCGTGAAGCAAAAGTAGAACCGTGGTTACTGATAACCATCGTCCTGATTCTTGTGATCGCTATCATCAGCTATCTTATTATTCATAAAATGCAGGGCAGATAGCTTTTCGTGTATTATAAAAAAAAGATGTTGGCAAGAACGCCAACATCTACAGAATATCTCCGACCTAACCACTACCAACCACAAACCATCACTGGTATTGAATGTAGATTGGTCTTGGCCGCAGGTTTAGTATTTCTTCTCTTGTCATTAATTCCTTTTGATCGCTGTATTCCGTATCATTCACATAAAACAATTTAAACCCGGTGAACTGTACCGGCTCCGGAGCGATCCAGCTATAATAAGTGCTCTTCTTCTTTGCCGTAGGCCCCCATCCGTCCATGTCCATAATGATCTGCAGTTCCGGGTGCAGTTTAATGTCTTTTGTATTGGTCACCATTCCTTGCGTAAAGCGGTGAATCATGAACATCTTCGGCGGCAGGTTGTGCTTTCTTACCAATCCTGCCAGGTAATCACTCATCCAGTTAATATCCTTCGCATCCAGTGAGCCAATCACACTTCCGGGTTTCGCCCCTCCTTTTGCATTCATGGCAAACTCCGGGTCAATGCCAAAATGTACGTTGGGGAGAGAAAGATATTTTTCGTAATGGGGCAGTTCAGATTGCACATCACTTAATCCAACCTGTATGTCAATAAACACAAGAGCATTGATTTCTTTGGCCCATTTTAAAACCGTATCAATTTGTCCATAAGGCATCCGGAAACGCCATTTTTTGTCCTTACCGGGACTTCCTTGCGCTGTAACGGCAATGTAATGTAGCGCAGGGATGGATTTAATCGTCGTGTCGGCTTCGTTCCATTTTTTTACTTCATCCAATAACCGGGGAATCATTTCGGCCTTGGGCCATTTTGCTAAGGCACCCATGCGGTTTGAGTAAAGGTTACCATAGTACGCAACTACCCTGTTGAATGGTAATATGGCTCCGGGCAAAGGAAGTGGGGCATTTCTTACCGGCCACCTCCCGGTTGTATCACCATTAGCCAGGTGGTTCATAAGGCGGTTGTATCGCACAGTGTCCAACTGCGGTCCGTTGCTGGTTGCTACAGCTTGTGCACTTTTTGTTTTGAGGGTATCATTGCTGCCGCTTGCTTCGGAAGCCTTATTGTTACAACCGGTCATTGATAGCAAGAAAAGGGCAACGGCGGTCCCGGATAATTTCTTCATGGATAATTGAAATTTAAATTGCTGCGAATGTAGGCGGAAATTTAGTATAGTGAAAGGCTTTCAGCTTTAAAAAAGGCTTGCACACCGAAAGCAAAGCGGTCAGGTATGGCACGACATTTTTCCTTTTAGAGAAAAGTAATTATGGAAAATACAACTGATCCAAAACGAAATGTTCCGGCCGAAAAAGGCAGCAGGAACGACCCGTATGTAAGAGATGAAGATGCACGCCAGCCGGGGATAAACACCAACAGCTCTGCGCCCAATGATGAAGCGAATCAACATTTGACCCGAACAGCTTCAGATAATTTCAGGGAGGATAGTCCCGGAGACGAAAAAGCAGACAAACGTTTTGATGAGTGAGGTAGTGACTTGTCAGTGGTGAGTAGTGAGTTAGCCTCTATTCACCACTGACCATTCACTTCTCCCTATAATTATTGTTCGCCACTTTCCCCGTTACTCCGTTGACGCTTTTGCCCGGAGCTTTGACCGCCTTTTCTTCCGATTTCACTCATGTGATCGCGGTTCTGACTAACAATCTGCCCCCCCTTGCGTCCGGCTTCTCTTGCCTCGTCGCGGCTCCATTCATGTGCAACACCTTGCCGGTGTGCAGCACGGCCACCTTCGCTGGCAATTCTTTTTTGTTTTTCACGATCCATCGCAGCAAAGCCACGGTTAGATGTTCCTTTGCGCTCAGAACTTTGGCTACGTTCTGTTTCGGATTGATTACTCATGCGTGACGTTTCAGGCATACCTGAACGATTTGCTGATGCTTGATTGCTTTCTGAAAAATCTCTTTGTTGTTCGGATTGACCTCTTTCTGCCATAACACTCAGTATTTTAACGGTTAACAAAATGCAGTACGCCTTTGGCAGCAACAAAATAATGCCGTACTTGTTTCAGGGGAAATAGCTGAGCTGGTGGGTATTTTTTGCTATAGAAGGCAACAATTTGGGAAATTAATGTGCAAGCGAACTATACAGGAATAATTAACTGCTCAACCTTTGATAATCCGGAAATCGGCAAAGGCCTGCTCAGTTACTGATGTTACGTTAATGATGGTAACAACGGCTTTCTCCGGACCCTTTTTACACCATTCAATAAACTGGTGTAACGATTTTTCGCTGCCGGATACGATTGCTTCCACATGACCTTCGGATGTGTTCTTTATCCATCCGCACAGGTCGAGAGTTTGTGCAACGTCTTTTGCAGTGGCCCGGTAAAAAACGCCTTGCACTTTTCCTTTTATCAGCAGATGAACTGTTGGCATATCAATTAAAAGAGCAAATCTAAAATTTAAAAGGAGACATCAGAAATGGCATCTGCGCTAATGCCTTTGGCATAAGATTTCTGCCTGTATACGAAAAGACCAATGAAACCACAGCAACAGGATACAGAGGCCCGAAAAGAAAGTGCGGTATTTGTACAGACGCCTGAAGGTGAAACACACAACGTAAAAACCGACCACTCGCTGCCGGAAGCAGCAAATAGGGAAGAAAAAGCTGATCAGACAGCAGACAATACACCTACCCAGGCCAGCGGAGAAGTAACAAATGGCGAAGATGCGTAAGTAGCCGGGACAAGTGATAAATAAAACCCTTGAACAAACAGCTTAAAATAAAAATTATGGATAACGAAAATCAAGAGAAGAAGCAAAGAGGAAATAACAACGAGGTAGGCGAAACAAAGATCTACCTCACTCCGGACAGCACATTGCAAACCCCGGAAGAACATCAGCATGACCAAAGTGTCGATCCACGGAAGGACAATACCATCGGTGTTTCAAACGATGACCTGAGAGAGACAGATATCGATCGTTTCAGGGATTCAATAGACGGCAAACGGGGAAATTCTGAAGAAGAAGAGAATTCATAAACCGAGTTGCTGTTTTTCTTTCTTGTTTGCCCGGAGCATTTCGGGGAAACCCCAGCCTTTGCAAAGCGCATTGACCGCCATGGCGATGCGCTTTGCTTTTGTGTGTTCTGTTTTGGCGCTTTCAATCCATTTTGAAAAATAATTCTGATGGCCTTTTGTAAGCTGTTGGAAAACTTCCAGCCCTTTGGGTTCGTCCTGCAGGCATTCCATAAACTCAGTATCCAGTAGAATTGGTTCTTTGTCTACTTCAAGGCGAGCCTCAACTTCCGCACCTTTTTGTTTTTTGATGCCTTTTCGAATGGTGGCGTTCAATGGTATAATAAAGCTGCCATCGCCCATGGGCATGATCGCCGCTTTCTCTATTTCATAAAAATCCAGCCTTCCTTTTACCCGGTATGAACTCCGTATACCTGGATTCAATGATTCGGCCTGCTTTGCTGTTATCTCAATGTATGTCCAGCCAGTCTTCTCGCCTTGCTTGGCAAACTGTTTAATGATGGTTTTAAAATGGATCATAAAAAGGTTGGTTCTATAAATTTAGCAGCTAATGTTTATATCATGGTAGATATTGGGTTAGTAGGTTATTCTCTTAGCAGTAATACCCAAATATCCCAACACCTACTATCACTCTTTACAGGGGTAAGAATAACAGTACGCTATCCAAGCGCAACATCCAGGACCATCATCACCAAAAACCCTCCAATGAAACCCAGGACCGATCTATCAGTGTATTTATCACGCTGCGTTTCCGGTATTACTTCTTCCACAACCACATAGATCATGGCACCGGCGGCAAATGACAAGGCAAACGGCAGGATTGGCTGCATATAAATTACGGCTACGGCACCAACTACCCCGGCAACCGGTTCTACAATGGCAGATAACTGTCCGTACCAAAAACTCTTTAGCCGGCTTACACCGTGGCGCCGCAGCGGCATGGCCACTGCAATGCCTTCGGGGAAGTTTTGAATGCCAATTCCGATAGCCAGTGCAATAGCACCGACAATGGAAGCTTCCTGCATACCTTCTGCCGCAGCGCCAAACAACACACCAACGGCAAGGCCTTCGGGTATGTTATGTAGCGTAATTGCAAGCACAAGTAAAGATGTGCGGTGTAATTGTGATTTTTTTCCCTCCTGCTCTTCCATTCCAAAATTAATGTGCAGGTGCGGTGTTAGTTTATCCAGTACAAACAAGAACATGGCGCCGAGAAAAAACCCCACCGCGGCCGGCATCCATTTCATGGTTGGGTACAGTCGCTCCGACATTTCGATGGCAGGGTTCAACAGGGACCAGAAGCTGGCGGCCACCATCACACCACCGGTAAATCCAAGCATCGGGTCAAGTACACCTCGGTTCATGGTTTTAAAGAAAAAAACAAACGAAGCACCAAAGGCAGTTACCAGCCAGGTGAACGTAGTGGCAATGAGAGCTGAATAAACAGGGCCGATCTCGCGAAAAAATTCTTCTAATTGCATATCATACGGTTTTTACCAACAAGCTTTTTGCTAATTCCTGCGTAATAGTGACCATCTTATTCTTTCTTTTGATTTCCAATGACTGATCAAAAGCATGAATCTTTTTTATTTCGAGTACGATCCCCAGATGGAGCTGTTTTTCCTTCAGGTGTTCCAGTATCTCATCCGACTGGTTAATCACCTGCAGTATCTCGGCCGGCTGGTGAAGCGATAAATCTACTAAACGAATCGCCTGTGTTTGCGAGACTCTTCCTTTACTGTCGGGTATTGGGTCGCCATGCGGATCAGTTTGCGGATAGCCCAAGTATTCATCTAACTTATCAATCAGTTTTTTGCTGCTTACATGCTCCAGTTCTTCTGCAACGGAATGCACTTCCTTCCAATCGAAGTTCAGCCGGCTGGCCAGGAAGTATTCCCACAGCCGGTGACGACGCACCACTGACACCGCAATCTTTTTCCCTTCATTGCTTAACGAGAACCCATAGTAGGGAGTATAGTTCAACAGGCCTTTCCCGCTGAGCTTTTTCATCATATCGGTGACGGAAGCCGCCTTTGTATTCAGCTTCTCTGCCAATGCATTGGTGCTTACAGTGTCACTGCCTTCCTGCAAATGAAAGATCGTTTTTAGATAGTTTTCTTCACTAACAGAATAATTCAAGAGCGCCTAATTTAATATTTAGGCAAACCTAAATATTATTTGAAACAATCCCATCTTTCAGGAATGTAAATTTTTATGTTATTTAGCCGCAAATAACCAGCGATGTACAGAGCGGCTTTGGTTTTTGTCTTGCTCAGCGGACTGATAGCATGCAAAAACGACGACAGAAAAACAGGACAACAGGAAGAGGGGAACTCTGCAAAATCAATGACAGGGTTATTCAAAGAAGTGAAACCTCCGTACCAGCTCAGCGA
>DASVSM010000576.1:0-3648 GCA_036388115.1 Flavisolibacter sp. | reverse complement strand
GAACGGGCTAAGATTGACATTGCCTGCCTTGTCAATTGTGGAGGCAAAGCAGACAGGCCGCGGTGCTACCACATGCTGCAAATAATATTGTTTTTCAACCGGCGAAAGTTCCCCTAAATCAAATGTCATAAGTGGCAAATGTAGGAGGAGTTCGGTGGTTAATCCGTTGAACTGTTATCTTGGTTATCCGTTGCCTGTTCCTGAAGTGTGCTTACCCATAAACTGAATAACGGATAACCGGATAAACCTTTCATACCCCTATATCTCCGCTAATCCTAATTTCAGCTTCTGCTGTAACATCCAGAAGGCCACATTCGTTGTACGAAAAAATTCGTCATCTTAAACCAAAATCAAATTTATGCGTAGACCATTATTGATAGCAGCAGCAGCTTTATTTATGTCCCTTGCTGTAAAAGCACAAAAAGAAAGAGAAACCATTGAAGGCAACGGTAACCTTGTAACAAAAGACATTCCTGTGTCTTCTTTTGAATTATTAAAAGCCAGCGGCGTTTATGAGCTGAAACTTTTGCAAGGGGCTACGGAATCGGTAAAAATTGAAGCAGATGAAAACCTGCACCAATACTTTACCGTGCGCAACGACGGGAAAACACTGGTAATTGATATGAAGGGTACCAACAACAAAAACATGAAGCTGAAAAATAAATTAAGGGTGTATGTCAGCTTTAAAAAATTAAAAGGGCTGGACCTGAGCATGGTGGGAGATGTAAAAGCCGACGCGGCGCTCAGCTTTGCCGACCTGGACATTGAAAATAACAGCGTGGGTAAGGTAGAGCTGGATTTTTCTGCCACTACTTTAAAGCTGCAAAACAACAGTGTGGGTAAAATGAAATTAAGCGGCAAAGCAGAAAATGCAGTGGTAAAACACAATGGCGTTGGAAGCCTGGATGCGGGAAGTTTAGTAGTGCAAACCATGGACATTGATAATTCAGGCGTGGGCGGCGCTGAAGTAAATGCCGCAAAAGAACTGAAAGTAACCGACAACATGCTTGGGAAGGTGAAGAACAAAGGCACCGCACCGGCAAAGCGAAATAATAAAGTTGTGATTTAAGAAGATCCAACTGTCAGCGATGCGGTCTTTCAGTTTTGAAAGACCGCTTTTGTTTACGTAACCAAAAAGGCAGCCTGTTAAAGCTGCCTTTTTGATTTATTCAATTTAAGAAGGCTTACTTCTCAAACCGGACATAGTAAGGGTAGCCAGCCAGGTCCTCTGCCAGCACAATGTTGTTGTCAGTCACTTTTATCACCCTGTACTCCCACGCTTCAAGACTGGGAACACCTGCATCATCAAATTCAAAAACAAGCACCATTTTACCGGAGGCTGCATTGTAGTTCCAGGCGCCACTTATAGTTTGGTTGTCTTCGGTTGGCACAGAAAAAATATATTGTGAGCAATTGCTTGCTGCCAGATCCACCTCTTTTGCTTTGCTCTGGTATTCGTACGACATACCGCCGTTGGTACCAAAACGAATGTGGCTTTTCAGGTAAAACATCGAATCACTCACCAGCGTGGTACCGGCATTCATATTGAAACTGAGGACGGAGTTCCCTGTGTTAGGATCTGCCTGACAGGCATAACCTGTATGATAAGGTGCGGGCAACCACGTATTGTAGATAATCGTGTCGCGGTGTTGCACGGTGCTGTCCCAGGTAGCGGTACTTTTCCAGGTACCATGCAAAAAACTTCCGGCTGCATCGGTATCAAGACTATTGACGATAATACAGGTATTAATAACATTGCTCACATTGCCCGAGGGATCATAAGCGCAATAGCTGACACAAAATGTATCGGGTACCTGCAGGTTGGCAGGTAAAGCAATAACGATAGCACTGTCTTCATTGCCATTTAGGGTGCGGCTTTGGCGGCTTCCGTTTCCAAACGGAGAAGAAGGCCTGCGAGCCGCAAGGCGACCGCCACGCGGTTTGCTGTAATCGATTTTGAAATACTCCTTGGCACCATTGAACTGCAGGTAATAACCGGCAATATTGCCTTGCGCCACGGAAGGTTCTATAATGGCATAACGGCCTTTGAATGCAATTGTAAACGGTTCGGAAGAAGAAGCATCCAGCCCCACGGCTGAACCTTTTGGCGCAGGCGCTGTTCCCTGCACACGTTCACCATGCCATACTTTTACGGCAGCAGAAATAGCTTGCGGATCTTTTGAATTAAGTACAGATACAGGTGTTTCAGGTTCTTTGGCAGGCTCTTCTTCTTTTTTACAGGAAGTAAACGAGGCCACAAAGCATAGGAAGGTAAGAAGGTGTAACAGGTTACGGATTTTCATTGATACGTCGGTTTTAGTTTAAGGCGCTAAGATGTTCTTTTTCGGTACATAAAAAAAGAGCTGCATTTGGAATGCAGCTCTTTTTTTGATTTATTGTTACCGGGTAAGGCCTACTACTTAGCGCTACCTACAAAGGCTGGACCTTCTATGCTTATTTTTTTCTTTTTAAGATACTCCATTCCGGCCCTTCTTCTGTAATGGTGTTGGTTAATATACCCAGGCCATCGATTTCCATCTCCACTACATCACCGTTTTGCAACCATTGTTCCTGGTAATCGGGGTTGGCCAGTTTCCCGGTGCCATTCAGTTCCAGAAAGCAGCCCGTGCCCACTGTGCCGCTGCCAATAATATCACCGGGATAAAGATCAACGCCATAAGATGCCCTTTCAATAATTTCGGCAAACGTCCAGTCCATATCACCAAGGCTTCCTTCGCTAACCTGTAGGCCATTCACTGTACAAATCATTTTCAAATCCCAGTTCCTGCCTGTATGTCCTTCTTTGGCAGCTATCTCAAATGCTGAAAGTTCGTCGAGTGTAACCAGCCAGGGACCAACAGTGGTGGCAAAATCTTTTCCCTTTGCGGGGCCGAGGTTTAAAAGCATTTCTTCCATCTGCAAACGGCGTGCACTCAGGTCGTTCATGATCATCAGGCCGCCAATGTATTCGTCTGCTTCTTCGGCTTTGATGTTACGGCCCTGTTTACAAATCACAATGGCTGCTTCCAGTTCAAAGTCCAGCTTTTCAAAATGATCGGGCATGCAGCTAACCTCGCCCGGACCTTTTACACTATGGTGATTGGTGAAATAAAAAATGGGATACTGATCGAACTCGGGAATCATCTCCACTTTCCTGTTTCTCCTGGCAGCCGCCACATGCTGGCGAAACGCATAAGCATCGCGGCATGAACTAGGAAAAGGAACCGGTGCCAGTAACTGTACACTTTCCATGGGGATGCCTTTTCCCACTGCAATTCGCCCTTCTTCAATCATCTGCACGCCTTCCTGCGCTATCGGAAAAAACTCATCCCAATAGGCCAGGAACATACCCATGGTATTGGGCAGTTCAGGATGAAGATGTTCCATATCGTAAAGAAAGTCATCTACTAAAACTGCCAGTTGATCATGTTCATCCTTCAGGTAAGAAACCAGTTTCATGGTTGAGTGATTTAGTGGGCAAATGTACAATGTGCAGCTATGTGAATAGGCAAATATGAAATGAAAGAATGGATAGTTAGATAGGAGATTAATAGTTCAAACGGCAATGAAAGGGGCTAACATACAAAAGCAACCTGAAGGTTGCTTTTGTACAGATTGACAGTTTTTGATCTATGCATTGATGGATTC
>DASVSM010000575.1:0-4011 GCA_036388115.1 Flavisolibacter sp. | reverse complement strand
CCACAATGGCCGCATCGGAATTGACTTTGAAGTGAATAACAAAACAACGGTGGGTATTTTGTTTTCAACTTTTAGTAACCTGTATAAAATGGAGTCAGTAAACACAAGCTATATTTCGATCAACAATACGTTAGATACAACCATCATTATAGATAACGACGAGCGTCATCCCATCACAAACTATAGCGGAAACCTGAATCTCACCCACCAGTTTGCACCGGATGAAAAGCTTTCTCTCAATGCCGACTATGTTTATTTTAATGATAACAACGACGTGAATTACGTAAACAATTATTTTGGAAACAACGGTAATTTTTTGTTCAGCGATCTGACCCGCAGTGTCAAGGAAACACCCATTCGCTTTTGGGTCGGCAGTGCCGATTACACAAAAAAATTCAGTGATAAGGTGGAGATGGAAGGCGGTGCAAAGGCAACCATCTCGCAATTCACCAATGATGTACAAGTGGAGCGTGAAAAACAAAGAAGCTGGTTGGTTGACCAGGGCCTTACCTCCATTCATTTTTTGAAAGAAAGCATCTATGCCGCGTACACATCTTTCTCTGTCAAGCTAGGCAGCAAAACGTCGGCGAAGATGGGACTGCGTTACGAATACACAAATTCCAACCTTGAATCAGAAACAGTAAAAAATATTGTTGACCGTCATTACGGCAATCTTTTTCCGAGTGCCTTTCTTTCCCATACCATCAATGAGAACCGCTCTGTCAACTTTGCTTACAGCCGGCGCATCACTCGTCCTACGTTCAACGACATGGCGCCGTTTGTCTACTTTGTTGACCCTAACACGCTATTCTCCGGCAACCCTGCGCTGCAGCCTTCCATTGCTAATTCTTTTAAATCAGATTACCTGATCAAGCGGTTCATATTATCCGTTACTTATACCAATGAAAAAGGGACCATCACCAATTTTGCACCACGGGTTGACCCGGTTACCAACACACAGACGCTGGCGGCCGAAAATCAGAAAGACAGGAAAAGCGTGTCCCTGAATCTGTCGCTTCCCATCCGCTTTACATCATGGTGGAATTCCCAAAGCAACCTGTCTGGCTTATGGCAGGAACTGAATGCTATTTACAAAGGTGATCCTTTGCAGATTGCGCAAAAGAATTTCAACCTGAATTCAACACAGACATTCACCTTGCCAAAGGACTATTCAATTGAGCTGCGCGGATTTTATCAGTCAAGCGGCCTGTTTGGCATTTACCAGATGAAGGCTTTCGGATCAATGGATTTTGGCCTGCAAAAAAAATTTGCCGACAACCAAAGCAGTTTAAGGTTCAATGTCAGCGATGTTTTTGGTGCGCCCCGCTTCAATCCATCGGTCAATCTCCCGGAGCAAAACCTCGTTGTGAGCGGACGCCTGCAATTTTCAAATCGTTTCTTCCGCCTGACCTTTACCCGCAATTTTGGCAACACGCAGGTAAAAACAAACCGCGTACGTACAACGGCATCAGAGGAAGAAAAGCAGAGGGTAAATGCAAACTAACGTATGGCGTAGCAAGCAGGTAAATCGGGTGCCTTGTATTTATCGTCCATTTAGCTTATCCCTCATTTTAATTTATATGAATACATCGCCTGCAAAAAATGCAGGCGATGTATTTTAAATTCTGCTTTCATCACATTACTTCTATTTATTCATTCAATAGAAGAACTATTTTTTTTATCAATCCTGGTAAGGTTCATTATGTCAGTATGGTTCTTCTTCTTACAAAAAGCTGACTGATAAAAAGTGCTGGCAAACACTGTCTTTTTTGTTTTATAGCAGCAAATTATCATCTGTTAAAGATCACGCAACAGTTTTCCCTTTAACAAATTCTAACTAAACATGGAGGTGCATTTGCTTTCTGTGTTTCAGAACGACCATAAACCACGTTCCTTATTTTATGAAAAGATATTTTTTACTCTTCGCCTCTGTGGCTCTTTCAACATTCGCTATTGCTCAAACAAAACCTTCCTTCGGAATTAAAGCGGGTATAACGCAAGCCGGTTTGCAGGGCGATGCAGTGAACAGTCTTCAAAGCCTGATCGATTTTTCGGATGGCGCCATTAAAACAAGCAGCCGCACAGGCTTCTTTGCAGGCGGCTTTGCCAACATTCCTGTATCAGAAAAATTCTCTATCGAGCCAGGTGTTTATTACACACAAAAGGGATATGAAATGGGTGGTTCGTTTAGTTTAAAAGGCGCCGAGTTTTTGAGCGCAAATGCCAAAGCACAATTGAATACAACCTATATTGACGTTCCCATATTAGCGAAAGTAAACCTGAGCGGCTTTCAGCTTTTTGCCGGTCCGCAAGTTTCTTATTTAGCCGATGCAAAGCTGCGCACAACGGCCGGTGCACTTGGTTTTAATATCGTTGATAATACCATGGATGCAAAAGATCAGTTCAACCAATGGGATGTGGCCTTAACCGGTGGTGTTGGTTACCAGTTTAGCAATGGTTTCAACATCAGTGCTGCCTACGATCATGGATTGAGCAAGGTAGATAAAGGACAAAGCTTCGACTCTTACAACCGCACCTTCAAAGTGGGTGTTGGTATAATATTTTAATCATCGGCTATATGAAAATGAAAAACCACTTCAATTTACCGGAGTGGTTTTTTGTTTATAGCGATAGTTGATTTGCTTTAAGAAGCACCTCAGAATTCAAACACAAAACGTCCTCAAAAAGAAACTCTTTGCTTTTCTGCGTGGTTTTGGATTTTGCCTTTTTACTTTTGCGCTCACTACATGAGTGATCATCTTCATTTACGCACAGTTGACATCATCCGCTACGTAACACCATTGCGGGAAGGCGGATCGCTACCTGCCATTGTGGAAGCCGATGACGAGTTTTTGTATGTGCTGAAGTTCCGCGGCGCAGGGCAGGGGATCAAAGCATTGATTGCCGAATTGATCGGTGGTGAAATTGCCAGGTTACTGGGTTTAAAAATTCCGGAGATCGTTTTTGCCACCGTGGACCCGGGATTTGGCAGAACAGAGCCGGATGAAGAGATACAGGATTTATTGAAAGCAAGTGCGGGACTCAATCTTGCACTGCACTACTTATCGGGTTCTATTACCTTCGATCCAAACGTTTCGAAGATAGACGGGACGCTAGCCTCAAAGATCGTTTGGCTTGATTCGCTGATTACAAATGTTGACCGCACGGCCCGAAATACAAACATGCTGATGTGGTACAAAGAACTCTGGCTGATCGATCACGGCGCATCGCTGTATTTTCATCATAACTGGGATAACTGGGAAGAGCAAAGCAAGCGGCCGTTTGCACTGATCAAAGATCATGTGCTGCTTCCCTGGGCAACGGAGTTGGAGAAGGTGGATGAAGAACTTCGATCTATCCTGACCGTCGGAAAGATAAATACAATCCTGGCATTGATTCCTGTTGAGTGGCTGGCATCTGTTGCACCAACTTCAGTGGAAGAGAACAAAAATGTATATCAGCAGTTTTTAGCAAATCGCCTTTCCCTGAACCTTATAAAAGAAGCACAGCATGCAAGACAAGCACTTATTTGAATATGCCGTGATTCGGGCTGTGCCAAGGGTAGAACGGGAAGAGTTTTTGAACGTGGGAATCATTTTGTACTGCCGGTCCAAAAGGTTCCTGGAGTGTATTTATAAGATAGACAAAGAAAAATTGCAGGTGCTGTGTCCGACACTGGAATGCGGTGATGTGGAAGGCAACCTTCAATCATTTGAAAATATCTGCAAAGGCGCAAAAACGGATAGCCCCATCAGCAGCCTCGATGCTGCATCCCGCTTTCGCTGGCTAACGGCTACAAGAAGCACCATCGTACAAACCTCTAAAGTCCATCCCGGCTTCTGTAAAGAACCAAAGGAAACGCTTCAGAAATTGTTTGAGCAACTGGTACTGTAGAAGCAGCTAAAAGTTTTGTATAAATACATTATACAAAATTCTTGCAGCTTATAGCTCACAGCTTGCTGCCCGCTTCGCTATCGTAAATCTCCCATGCCATTCCTGCGTTGATCTACG
>DASVSM010000574.1:0-3291 GCA_036388115.1 Flavisolibacter sp. | reverse complement strand
ACTAAAAACCAACCTGCCATTCAACCTTTCAACAAGCCAGCTTTTGCTTTGCACAAATGCATTTACAAAAGACCTTCTGCAAGAGTTGGATATTGTTCCTGCACGAGGCCAGGTGCTTCTTACCTCTCCTATTAAAAATCTTCCTTTCAGCGGAGCCTTTCATTCCGACGAAGGCTTTTATTATTTCCGCAACCTGGGTGATAAAGTTTTGTTAGGCGGTGCCAGAAACAAGGCATTTGCCGATGAATCAACAACCGATCTAAGAACGTCGGATTTCATTCAGCACGAATTAGAAAAATACCTGGCGGAAGTAGTGCTTCCCCATTTTCAAAACCAATACACTATCGAATACCGGTGGGCCGGCATTATGGCTTTTGGCAAAGAGAAAACGCCCATTGTGAAACAGGTTTCCGGCAATGTATTTTGTGCCGTGCGAATGAGCGGTATGGGCGTTGCGCTGGCACCGGTTGTTGCGCAACAGGTAACAGAAATGATGATGGCTTAAAGCTTAATGAACTTTTCTGAGAGACCTTCTCCTTTTATAAAATACATCCCTGCCTTCAGTGTAGAAATATTCAATTTTTGTGCGACGGATTTCACCTGAACGGATTGAACAATTGTTCCATTCATATTGATAACCGAAATTGTTTTACCCACCCATTCTGCACCAAGACTCACGTTCAACTCATCTTTTGCCGGGTTAGGGTAAATGCTATGTTTTGCAGTTCCTTCCGGCAATGCTGATTCCGTTGCCCACGGCTCTTTTGCTCCTTTGCTTTGCAGCAAACTTTCTCTCGGTCCGCCTTCCGAAAATGTTGCTCTCATGCGGGCCCGCTGGCCCGCTGTAAACAAATTCATACAGGCATCTGCCGTATAGTCCATGTAGTTCATATACATGTCACCAAGATCACCATTGTTGCAGGAGCTGCGGAAACCACTGGGGCATTGTTGGGTGTACCAGCTTTGGGGTGGTGTATCGCTTACACCGTCATCACCGCATTGGGCATCACCCCAGATATGTTTTAATCCCAGCCAGTGCCCGATTTCATGCGTAGCGGTTCTGCCCATGTTATAATATCCTGACACGTTGATCGTGCCAAACGCACTACTGTTGATCACCACACCATCTTTAGAAGGGTCGCTGCCCGGCGTTGATGAATAACCAGCTCCGCTGATCAGTTTTCCCACCCAGATGTTCAGGTAGCTTTTGCTGTCCCATGCCTCGTCGCCTCCCTGTGCAGAAGACTTAATTTTATCGTTGTTATAAAAGTTGGTGATGCTTGTTTGTTTGCGCACAATACCAGAAGTGGCACGGCCGTTTGGGTCGGTTGTGGCGAGGTAAAATTCAATTTGTATATCGGCTGCAAGCGAACGAAACCGCTCCGGAGTGTTGAGCGTATCACTGTTTTTTTTGCGAAAGTCTCTGTTCAGTGCCTCAATCTGGCTTTTTACCTGTGCATCAGAAATATTTTCAGCAGCATTCTTGTAAATCACATGCACTACTACCGGGATCTTTACGACCAGGTTCGGTGCTATCGTTCTTGCATTTGTAGTTGAAGCGCCTGAACCTTTTTGGAGAAACTTTTCGGCTTCGGCCACCCTGTGTGCTTCCAAAGGCGACGAAGCTTTCATAGCCTCCGCATAGTCGGCACTGGCACAACGGTCCTGCGCAATAGAAAATAAGCAAGCTTGCAACAATACAATTAGGAGTAGTGTCCTCATAGTTCCCGGTTTGAACGGTAACCATAGGTTTACGGAAATACGGGTAGGCTTTAAAAGCGATACTGGAAAGAATTGGTAAAGAGGGACGGAATTTTAGGAGGTGTTTGATAGGATGCTGAAGAGGACCCAAACATAATATTCTTTTTCTGCAAATTCAAACTAATTGGCAAGATGGTTTAACAATGTGAAAAACTCCCAATCCTTATTTTTGGCGGTATGAAGAAGATATTAGCAGCGACTTTAATACTTGCTGCAATGGCCTGCATAAGCTGTAAGAATGGCGACGAACCGGCAGTAGATGCACCGCCCACACCAACAACTCCTTCCATCACTTATTCAGTAAGAGAACAACTGCTGCATGATACCTCTTACTTTACCGAAGGGCTGGAATTTTACAGAGGGAAATTGATTGAGAGTACAGGACTGTATGGAAGATCAAAGCTGGTACAGTACGATCCGGTAACGTATAAGGTTGAAAAAGATGTGAAGCTTGATTCGACATTATTTGGTGAGGGTGTTACGGTTTTCAGGGATACCGTTTACCAACTAACCTATCGCGAAAGCAAGGTAAATGTGTATGATGCCAACAACTTCCGCAAGCTGAAAGAGTTGCCTTTTAACGGAGAAGGCTGGGGACTTACGCATGACAGCAGTTCCTTAATTGCAACCAACGGAAGCAGCAACTTGTATTTTTATGAACCGGGAACGTTTAAGCTGATAAAAAAGCTCGAGATAACCGAAGGCGGATCGTCGGTAACAAACCTCAATGAACTGGAATATGTGAATGGTTTTGTTTATGCCAATCAGTGGCAGTATTCTTATATTTTAAAGATTGATCCGGTAAAAGGCGAAGTTGTAGCGAAGATGGATTTAACAAGCGTTATTCAACAGGAAAAATCACAGAATCCAAATGCGGAATTTCTGAATGGAATTGCCTATAACCCCCAAACAAAGAAATTTTATGTGACGGGAAAAAACTGGTCACGAATTTATGAGCTGCAGGTTGCTCTTTAACGGTCTGGCCGCTGGCTTAAGTGTCAGGCCGTCTGGAGCAGCCAAACACCTACAACTTACAGATAATGTAAATAAGCGAACTGCAACGATCCTTGTTAGCTAAAGCCGTAAGGTTAGAACGCAAGCCGGTAAAGCCCGCACCAACCCACGAAGTGCTCCCCTTGTGGTACTTACTGCTTAACAAACTGATGTAAAACGAATCAAACCACATCGGTTTTTTTTCTGCCAGTTGCAAGCCATGCTGGCTAACCAACCGTTCAATTGACTTGGGGGAAAAATGATAGAGATGTCGGGGTACATCATAAGCAGCCCAAAAATTTCGGTAAGCTGCTGCATCCACCGAAGTATAATTAGGAACGGCAATAAAAATCTTTCCTTCTTTTGTTAACAGGCTTTTCAATTGCGCTATGTAAGCATGCAGGTGGTGTACATGTTCCAGCACATGCCAGAGTGTGATGGCATCATAACTGTTCTGTGGCAGTTGATATAATGTAGAGGGTTGCTCCAATGTTAAGCCGAATAAGTCCTTTGCATTTTTCCGGGCCAGTTCGTCCG
>DASVSM010000573.1:0-2136 GCA_036388115.1 Flavisolibacter sp. | reverse complement strand
ATACATTTTCTCCATCTGAAACATTGGTATCCGGAATGATTTTATAGCCCTTCTTTTCCAGATCTTGTTTTGCCTCATCAGACAATGTAATGCTATAAACAAAGGGTTTGTTTGTTGTTGAAAATTCACCTTTATCAACGTCCACATCGTATTGCTCCTTTAGGCTTACCGCATCCAGTGTTTGTCCATTTGTGATCACCATGTAGCGGATCAGTGAATGCCTGGGGTTAGCCTCTGGTTTGCCGTTTATCAGAACGGCATTGTCCTTTATTTGGAGCGTGTCGCCCGAAATGCCTACGCAGCGTTTAATGTAGTTGTCGCTTTTGTCAGCCGGATGAATGGCAAGTGGAAATACATCGGGCTGGCTCAGCACAATTTGACGGCCCTGTGCTTCATTGCCATTGGATGCTTCGCGGATGAACTGGTAATAGGGACGTTGCGACTGAAACTCGGGCCGGTTAATCACCGTATCGCCGGCTGGAAAATTAAATACCACCACATCACCCCTTTCAACAGGTGCAGCAAACCAGCGGATATAGGGCAACTGGAACAATGTGCTGTAAGATTTTTTACTGGTGCCGGGAATGTAATTATGTACAAACGGGATTGACAGCGGCGTGTTTGGAATGCGTGGACCATAACTGAACTTGCTAACGAACAAAAAGTCGTTTACCAGCAATGTTTTTTCCATCGAACCTGATGGGATGGTGTATGCTTCAAATACAAACGTCCTTATTAATGTAGCGGCCACAATGGCAAAAATAGCGGCATCCACCCACTCCCTCCAGCCTGGTTTCTGGTAATGCGCTACACCCTGCGGCCCTATGTAACGGGGCTTGACAGAATAGGCCAGGTAAGGAAAATAGAAGGGTGCAAAAAGTGCAGCAAGGGTATGCTGGCCCAAGGTGAAACGTCCAAACAATTTTACCCATTCAATAAAAATTCCGGGTGTAATAAACCAGCCAACAACAGGAATCAGTTGCCAGAACACCCAATGTTTTGGACGTTTCGCCAGGTCCTGCATCACCCAGGTATTATAGAAAGGGACATATGCTTTCCACGATGCCACGCCAGCCTGCTTAAACATTCCAGCCAAACCAAAAGAGGGAAGAAAAACTAAAAGAAAGGAAATTAAATAGACAGTCAGTACATGTGAAAGGGGCATTCGTTTATTTTTAAAGCGCTCAAATTTATTATTTTAATCTTTAAACAGGTTTGAAGATAAGTAGGGCATCAATGTTTTTTTGTTAAAGTGCGATAAATTGCCGCTGATTCTATGCAGAATTTTTCCATCAGAAATATCGAGCTGCTGACAAATATCAAAGCACATACCCTGCGTATTTGGGAGCAGCGCTATGATTTTTTCAAAGCGTCAAGAAAGGAAAGCAAGCAACGGTTTTATTCAAATGAAGACCTTCAGAAACTGCTGTGTATCTCTTTTCTTTATCACAATGGGTGGAAGGTATCTAAAATCGCGTCACTATCAGACGAAGAGGTAAGGGATGAAGTAAGCCGCATTGCGTTAACGAGCGAAAACTTTACCGCCTATTTGCAAAAACTCCTGCAAGCCGCCATTGATTTTAATGAAGCATCTTTTTTAGCGACACTGAATGAACTAATTGAAGCCATTGGTTTTGAAAGAACGGTGATCGAAGTTTGTTACCCCTACCTGCAACGTGTGGGCCTGCTTTGGGATACAAGCCGCGTGATACCTGCACAGGAACATTTTTCAAGCTACATTATTCAAAACCGTTTAATTAGTGAGACGGAGAAATTTTCCTTTGTTCAGTCGGAGCCTCCGGAAATTATTCTTTTTACACCGGAGAACGAACATCATGAATTGCCTTTGCTTTATCTCAACTACCTCCTCCGGAAGAACGGCTGGCGGGTGTTATACCTCGGGAAAAATATTCGGCTTGCCGATTTACACGAAGCAGTAAGACTTCCGGGCATTGGCTATTTGTACCTGCACGTGACCACCAATTTTACCGGTTTTCATATCGATGACTATTTTGAAACGCTACGCAAAACCTTTCCCGATAAAACCATTTTTGCTTCGGGGAAGGGAATTGAACAGAGCCAACGATCATTCGTAGGGCTTCAGTTGTTACGAAGAGACGATGAAATTCACCGGTT
>DASVSM010000572.1:0-4787 GCA_036388115.1 Flavisolibacter sp. | reverse complement strand
GATCTTTATACCGGAATAACCACCCCGCACCACAAAGCTGTCCCGGTCTTCCAACCCATAGATCATCAACTCCTTGGTCTCCTCTTTATCAAACAGCCGGTCGTATATTTTGGAGCTGATAACATTGTTCTTGTCAATTTTATGTATGGTGAGGTGTAGCCTGTTCTCCGGCAGTTTGTTCAATGTAAATAACTCCCGCTGATTAGAGCCAACGATACTGATTTCTTTTGACAGGAAATCGTAATACTCCAGCATGTCCTTCTTAAAATAACGGCGTCTGTCCTTCAGCTTCTTTACAATCTTTTCATAACTGAAGCCTCTGATCTCTCTCGGCTGTCGCGTCATGGCTTCTTCAATCACTTTATCCGTCATGTGCGTAAGAAAGCTGTCGATGTAACGGCTCCAGGTTTCTCTTGTTAGCTCGTTCAGGAAGAAGCGATCAAAATTGCGGGCCGGCTTGTTGAAGGTTTTGATGTTATCGGCCTTTTTTTCAAAGCCCTGTAACTCGGGAGCAAACCACCGCTTTTTTACAAAAAAAGGAATGATGCCCTGGTTGGTAAAGAAAGCCTGGTCCTGGTCCTTCGGAACTGCATAGTATATCTTGCCTTTGCCCGTATCTCTTGTGGCCCACTCCCACTGGCCTTCGTGGCGGTCAAGGTCCATGTAAAAATTATCCAGCAGCCTTGCTTTCAATACACTAACCTGGTCAATGTGGTCATCATTGTCTTTTGCCAGTTTTAAAACCACATCATCCGTGTTATCGGTTTTTTTCACGCCTTCGGGCTGCCTTTCCTCCATGGTGGCAAGTGTGTTTTTAAACGCATCACGGAACCTGCCCAGACGTGGGTCATCAGGTATATACACCAGCCGTCTTTTTAAAGTAGGTACACCTGCTGCTCTTGCCAAAGGTTCAACGGAAAGCCCTGAAAAAGGATAAGAGGCCGAGATGCCATCAATCACAATATTTCTTACCAGCGTTTGCCGCAGGTCGGGCGGGATGGCAGCATCCGGAAACTTCTCAACCGAGCGTAGCGACCATTCTTTGCCGGCGGCATCCTCTACCCTTAAGGAGCGGGTTTGCTTGCCACCACCCTGCTTTTCCGGCGTTAACCCGGCAAAGTCAAGCACCGGCACTTTTACCGGTGTTGTCCATTCATCGCGGTAATTTTTACCGATGAATAAATTTTTAAAAAAGCTGCCCCTTAATTTCGGGTTGGCGGCAATCACCACCGAATCGGGGAACCGTGGGATGGCGGTGTCTTTAGAAACAATGTTTGGTGCTGCAATGATGGGCCGCAAGTCTTTGGTAAAATTCGGTGTTGAAAGATCTTTGGTAGCCACATTGTAAAACTTGGTCAGGATCTTTCCGCTTTTGTAAATCTCCAGCATGGAGAAACCATTGTTGATATCTTGAAACAGCAATTCGCCTTTCCTGTTCTCTTTTACACGACTAAGATTGCTGGCCGAACCACTTACGATCTGAAAGAGGCTGTCTTTTTTTATGAGCTGTAAACTATGATCATGCCCCGAGGCAATCATGGCATTCGGATGGTTTCGTAATTCCCTTTCGATGGTCTCTACCATGGTTTGGTACAGCGGGTGGTTCACATCCTGCAGGTTACCAAACACGCCGCGGGTAATGGGGTAAATAGAACCAATCACCGGCAATGGAATCCAGAGTTTCGGGTTGGCCGCTGTTAGTGGAAACAAGTGTTCCTTCCAGGTATAATCACCGCCATGCACGCCAAACGAATACATTGGATGATGCGTAACAACCAGCATTAGCTGGTTAGGATGCGCGGCTACAATTTCTCTCAGTTCGGTGGCAAATTCTTCTACTGACCGTGCGTTGCAGGTAGAACTGGGGCCTGGCTTATCATGAATATACAGGAACCACTGGCTGTCCACAAATACAACCACTACCTGGTTGTTCAGATCTTCGGCTATTGGTCCGGGGCAGCCTTCGCCGGGCAATGCCCTGATGTTCTGCATTCCCAGGCCGTTGATATAATTGTACTGGTTGCGTACCTGTTGCCATCCGCCCAGTTTTCCATTCTCCCAGTCGTGATTGCCCATAATGAAATAGGCTTTGCTCTTTTTGTTCAGGAAAGGTTTTAACTGGTAATCGATGATTTGTTTTGAGCGTTCATAGTCCGGCGCTCCTTTCATGGGAAGGCCAAGCGGGTAAATGTTATCGCCCAAAAAAATAGCCGTATTGCGTTCGTCGTTCCAGTTAACATTTTTCTGCAGCCAGTCAATCACCGGGTGCGATTGTTCACGCACCAGTTCACCGCCATCGCCAATCAAAAAAATCCGTTGGCTGATGCTGTCAACCTGCGCTTTTGTAAAAAGTGTACACAATAATGCTAGGGCTAAAAAACTTCTTCTCATCGTTTTATTTTTTCTTTCCTGTTTGCTGCAAAGGAAACCGCAAGAGAGTTGGCTTGCCATATTTTCCCTCGTTGCTGATATACATGTCACCATTGGGTGCAAAAGCAATGCCCTCGGCCTGCGGAAAAAAGTCAGGGTTCAACGTGTACGCTTCAATCACTTGCCCTCTTGTATCGGTTACCACCAGCAAATGGCCGGCAGAGGAAAGGATGAACAGGCGTTTGCTAATGGGATGAATAGCCGCTCCGGAAGGTTCAAACTTTGCATCGGCATTTTTTAATAAGGTCTTTACCTGTCCGCGGCTGATGGTAAAAAACGAGTTGTCATCAAACGTTCTGGTGCGTAAATCAAAGCGAAAGGCTGTGCGGACACCGCTACCTTTTTCGCGGGCACATGTTTTGCAAAGCAGCACCAGGCCGCCGGCACTCGGGTCATAATAAAGCGTTTCAAAATCATTGGAGCCGGACAGGCCGAGATCATATCGTTTTATTCTGGTGCTGTCCTTTGCATTTTGCGGCACTTCTACCAAAATGCCTTTGCTCATTAAGATAAAAACAGACGTATCCACTTTTACAATATCTTCCACATCACTGTCAGGGGGAATGATCTTATCGGTATAATCCTGCAGCTTTTTTGTTTTCAAATTGATCTGGAAGATCTTTTCTTTACTATCGGCAACTGCCAGCAAGGTGCTGTCATCAGCATTGTAAAAAATACCGGATATTTCGTTTAACACCTTACCTAAATCAGAACGATCTGGTTTGCTTAAAGCATACCCCGGAGGCGAATGTTGCTCCTTCCGATGGCAACTCAATAACCCAAAGCACAGAACAAGAATCGCAGAAAGAAGCAGGCATTTGTTTTGAAATAACATGTTACTCATTTGTCTACTTTTACTTATCAAACAATGCACCAACCGATCATGAACGAAGCAAACAGCCAGTTATTGACCGCAGCAAGAGCTTATGTAACCGATATTTTTCAACACAAAGTAAAACCAGAATTTGTTTTTCATAACCTGGAACATACGGAAGATGTAGTAGAAGCCTGCAGCCACATGGCAGACTTTTACCAACTGAACGAAGAAGACCGGCTGGTGCTGATGCTGGCTGCGTGGTTTCACGATGTTGGTTATTCCAACGGACATGCAGAAGGACATGAAGAGGCAAGTGTACAAATGGCTACACAGTTTTTGCATAACAGGCAGGTCGACGATAACATCATTCACCGGGTAACATCGTGCATACAAGCTACCCGCATGCCGCAATCACCCGTTAGCTTAACAGAAAAGATCCTGTGCGATGCCGACCTTTTTCATTTATCAACAGAGGACTTCAAAGCACGGAACCAACTGTTAAAGCAGGAAAGAGAAAACTTACTGGGGCATAAAATTGACAAGAAAGAATGGCGTAAAAACAATATCCAGTTTTTAGATCAGCACAAGTATTTTACCGACTACGGGCAGGACATTCTGGAGCAAAAGAAGCACGGTAACGTGGCGCTTTTTCAAAAAAAGAAAGATATTAAAAAGGCACAGGAAATAGTGATACCAGAGCAGGCCTTTCCTTACAGTGCCGGTACGGGCAAAAACGGCAAAGAAGAGGCGCTGGCACAAAAAACAACAGAACGTGGCGTGCAAACTATGTTTCGCACCACTTCCAACAATCATTTTGAACTGAGTTCCCTTGCTGATGGTAAGGCTAACATAATGATCTCTGTGAATGCTATTATCATCTCTGTTGTTCTTACGGTGTTACTGACAAGACTTCCTTATTATCCCCAATACATGATCCCTACAGTTATCCTGGTAATTGTTTGTTTGGGCGCCATGATCTTTGCCATTCTGGCTACACGACCGTCTATCAGTGGTGGTCAGTTTACGGAAGATGACATTCGTCAAAAAAGAACCAACCTGCTTTTCTTCGGCAACTTTTACCGCATGCGTCACGAAGATTATCAATGGGGCATGAATGAAATGCTGAAGGACAAGGAATATTTGTACAACAGCATGATCAAAGACATTTATTTTCTCGGCGTGGTGCTGGCCCGTAAATACAAATTCCTCCGGATTGCCTACACCATTTTTATGTGGGGATTGATTATTGCCGTTATTGCTTTTGCTGTTGCAGCCATCATTCCTGAAAATACCGTGGTAACGGAAACAACTTCTCCTATGATTGATTACCCATAATACATGGTAAGCCATAAGGTAGAAGAAAGAATGCAGCACAGGTTTACAACTCTCCATGAACAAACGATTTCAATTTAACCTGCCAAAAGTCAGCGATGCATTAAATGGCGTGATTGCCATTGGCAGGCAGGCGTCTGTTTTGAACCCGTTTACATTTAAACAAAAAGGAACGCACGGCAAAGCACTGTTTGCGCTGGGCATTGTC
>DASVSM010000571.1:0-5930 GCA_036388115.1 Flavisolibacter sp. | reverse complement strand
GCACACAACAATTCAGTGGCACGTACCATGTTCTGGGCGGCGTCATTTCTCCCTTGGATGGAATTGGCCCCAACCAGTTGAATATCGACACCCTCGTTCACCGCGTACAAAAAGAAGAAACAGCAGAAGTAATTTTTGCCCTAAGCCCTACCATTCAGGGCGACACAACGATCTATTATATTCAAAAGAAACTCCCGGCAACCACAAAAGTCACCACCATTGCCCGCGGTATCGCCTTTGGCGGCGAACTGGAGTACGCCGATGAAATGACCTTGGCAAGAAGCCTTCAGAACCGCCTGCCGGTGGACAGTTATGTAAGCAGCGGCCGGTGATCCCCTTTCCTCCGCCAGCTGGCGGAGAGACTTAGAGATTTAGGTCTGTCAGGCACTTCTTTCTCCTTCTGTTTTAAAGAAGAATATTATTGAAGTACAAAGCGTACGCGAGTCCGCCGGCTTGCAGAAAGAAAGTTTCATAGAAAGAAAAAGCTGGTTAATGTGTAACCAGCTTTTTCTTTCACAATGACCGAAAGAAGTAAAATTTCTACAACCTAAGTCTACCCTTTAGGGGAACAGGGGGATTTTCCTTACTTTCGCCACCCAGGCGGATTTGTTTATTGTTCGGCCTTAATAGAACTAATAAACGCAAGAAACTCTCTCCACACAGTTTTCCTGACGTTTATTAGCAATTAATGTAACCAGCAGAAATAATTCTGTTTTGGCTTCTGCGAGGGTTATCCTGAGCAAGCCGAATGGTCGCACTCTTGTACATTCTGAACAATGCGCATCATCCCGCCCGGTTAAAAACTTTGTCTATGGCAAACATAAAAGAACTGCTTCAACAACGCATCTTGGTTATTGACGGCGCAATGGGAACCATGATCCAGCGCTACAAACTCTCCGAAGAAGATTATCGAGGCGAACGGTTCAAGGACTGGCCTTCGGATATAAAAGGCAACAACGACCTGTTGTGCTTAACACAGCCACACATCATCCGCGAAATTCATGGCAAATACCTGGAAGCCGGTGCGGACATCATTGAAACCAATACGTTTAATGCCCAAAAGGTTTCCCTTGCTGATTATGGCATGGAAAGCCTGGCTTACGAGATGAACCTGGCGGCCGCTAAAATTGCCAAAGAAGCAACAAGTCTTGTTGGTTCAGGTGAGCAAAAATTTGTGGCCGGCGCTTTAGGCCCTTTGAACAAAACGCTTTCCCTTTCTCCAGACGTGAACAATCCCGGTTACCGTGCGCTAACATTTGACGAAGCGGTTGAAGCATATTACGAACAGATCAGTGGCCTGGTAGATGGCGGTGTTGATCTCATCTTAATTGAAACCATCTTTGATACCCTGAACGCGAAAGCAGCCATTTTCGCGGTGAAAAAATATTTCCGCGATCACAAAAAAGAAGAACTGCCGATCATGATCAGCGGTACCATCACCGATGCATCCGGCAGAACATTAAGTGGACAAACACTGGAAGCTTTCTACAACTCCATTCGTCATTCAAGGCCTTTAAGCGTAGGGTTGAACTGCGCGTTGGGTGCGCAGGAAATGCGTCCGCACGTTGAAGAATTGAGCCAGATAGCAGAATGTTATACATCGGCTTACCCTAACGCCGGTTTACCTAATGCCATGGGCGAATACGATGAACACCCGGAAGATACCGCACATTTTATCGAAGAATGGGCAAAGGCAGGCTTTGTGAATATTGTGGGCGGTTGTTGTGGTACCACACCTGATCATATCCGGCATATTGCGGAGCATGTACGTCAGTTGAAGCCAAGACAATTACCAATAGTCGAAGCAACAATTGATAATAAAACAGAGGAAGAGATCGGTGAACAAGTCACCGTAGAAGCGTAAAAATTGATATCAATGACAGTTAGCTCCTACGGAGCTAACTGTTTAAAACAAACACTCCTTCAGGAGTTAGACATTATGAGCGAAGCAACTATCATTAAACCCTATCTCAAACTTTCCGGCCTTGAGCCATTAACGATTCGCCCCGAATCCAACTTTGTCAACGTTGGCGAACGTACCAATGTAACCGGTTCTAAAAAGTTTGCACGACTTATCCGGGAGAACAAATACGAAGAAGCCCTTTCTGTTGCCCGTCAGCAGGTGGAGAGTGGCGCACAGATACTTGATGTGAACATGGATGATGCGCTGCTGGACGGCGTGAAAGCCATGACCACCTACCTCAACCTTTTGCAGGCCGAACCGGATATTGCCAAGATCCCGGTCATGATCGATTCCTCGAAGTTTGAGATCATTGAAGCGGGCTTGAAATGCGTACAAGGTAAGTGCATTGTCAACTCCATTTCTATGAAAGAAGGCGTTGATAAATTCATTGAGCAGGCTTTTATCTGCCAGGCTTATGGCGCAGCTGTAGTTGTAATGGCGTTTGATGAGCAAGGCCAGGCCGATACGCTGGAAAGAAGGGTCACCATCTGCGAAAAAGCATACGATATTCTCGTTAATGAAGTTGGCTTTGAACCACAGGACATCATTTTTGACCCGAACATTTTTGCGGTAGCAACGGGCATTGAAGAACATAACAATTATGCAGTTGACTTCATCGAAGCCACCCGCATCATCAAGCGAAAAATGCCGCTGGCAAAAATAAGCGGTGGTGTGAGCAACGTATCGTTCTCCTTCCGCGGTAACGATCATGTTCGCGAAGCCATTCACGCTGTGTTTTTATATCATGCCATCAAAGCGGGTATGGACATGGGCATTGTGAACGCAGGCCAGTTGGTGGTGTATGACCAAATTGAACCGCAGCTAAAAGAACTTTGCGAAGATGTGATTCTCAATCGTCGCCCCGACTCAACTGAAAGGTTAGTGGCGTTTGCGGAGCAGGTAAAAGGAAAGGGAAAAGAGGAAGAAAAAAGGGATGAGGTATGGCGGACAACTTCCGTGGAAGAACGTTTGAAACATGCACTGGTGAATGGCATTACAGAATACATTGATGCGGATACCGAAGAAGCAAGACAGAAATATCCGAAGCCACTCGATGTGATCGAAGGACCGTTAATGGCTGGAATGGATGTCGTAGGCGACCTGTTTGGCAGTGGTAAAATGTTCTTACCCCAGGTAGTAAAAAGTGCCAGGGTGATGAAAAAATCGGTGGCCATTCTAACCCCGTACATTGAAATAGAAAAAGAAGAAAGAGCAAAAGCCCATTTGGCTGCCGGAACAAAATCAGAAGAAGTAGCCGGCGCTGCCAAAGTACTAATGGCAACGGTGAAAGGCGACGTGCATGACATCGGAAAAAACATTGTAGGTGTAGTGCTTGGCTGTAATGGATACGACGTGATTGACCTCGGCGTGATGGTGCCAACAGATAAAATATTAGAAACGGCACAAAGGGAAAATGTAGATGTAATTGGATTAAGTGGACTGATCACACCATCCCTTGATGAGATGGTGCATGTGGCAAAAGAAATGAAGCGCCGCAACATGAAGCAACCCTTGCTCATTGGTGGTGCCACCACTTCCCGTACACATACCGCGGTAAGGATTGCACCGGAATATGATAACGGCGTTGTACACGTTTTGGACGCATCAAGAAGTGTAACGGTCGTTAGCAATCTTCTCAACAAAGAAGGAAAAGAATCATTTCTGAAACAAACACAAAAAGAATATAACACGCTTCGAGATCAGTTTGCGAATAAGCAAAAACACAAAGTGATCATTCCTTATGAGGAAGCAGTAGTAACAAAAGAATACTTCGACTGGAAAAACTACAAGCCAGCCAAACCTTCCGTTGATGGTGTAAAGGTTTTTAAAGATTATGACCTCGGCACCATTGCCAAATACATTGACTGGGGCCCATTCTTTATTGGCTGGGAAATGCCCGGGCGTTTTCCCGAAGTATTAACCGATAAAATATTCGGAACGGAAGCCACCCGCTTATTTAATGATGCCAATAAACTGGTAGAAAAGATTGTATCTGAAAAATGGTTTAGGGCAGATGGAACAATTGGCTTCTGGCCGGCGGTCAGCAACAACAAAGACACCGTCACGCTGCAAACAGATAAAGGTGAAGTAAAACTGGAGTCACTCCGCCAACAGATGAAAAAAGCAGCCGGTCAACCAAGTTATTCCCTGGCCGATTTCATTAAGCCCGATAACTCTCCGCTTGGCGCAAGCGATGGCACCGACTACATGGGAGCTTTTGCTGTTACTATTCATGGTGCAAGAGAACACATTGATCGCTTTGCGGCCGAACACGATGAATACAACAAGATACTGGTTCAGATACTTGCTGACCGTTTTGTAGAAGCCTTTGCGGAATGCCTGCATGCACGGGTAAGGAGAGAATATTGGGGTTATGAAAAGAACGAAACGCTGACAAACGAACAATTGATCAGGGAAGAATACAACGGTATCCGGCCTGCGCCAGGGTATCCCGCCTGTCCGGATCATACCGAAAAACTGAAGCTCTTCTCCTTGCTGAATGTGACGGAAAACATCGGCATAGAACTAACTGAAAGCCTCGCCATGAATCCGCCTGCGTCTGTTTGCGGATGGTACATTGCCCACCCGCAAAGCCATTATTTTGGTTTGGGTAAGATTGGCAGAGACCAGTTGGAAGATTATGCACAGCGCAAGGGAATGACCATGGAAGAAGCAGAGCGATGGTTACGACCCGTACTTGAATAAAAAAAAGCCCGGTGTACCCGGGCTTTTTTATTTCAGCAACGATTTCAACTCAACTACCTCAAACTCCGGTGAACTTTGAAAACAATGTTTGAGTATGGGCATGTGACCATTGCCGAATAACACGACAATCCGATCCTGCGATGTTGGCTGTGTATTAAGGATGTTGTTAAAGATGCGAAGGTTACGGCTGTACCACCACATTGCGAGGAGATCCGGGCCGGTATTACCTTTTGTGTTGAAACCACCAGCCAGGTAATGGCCGTGCATCCGGTTCAGCGTAGAAGGTTCGGCCATCAGCAGAAAATTTTCCAGCATGGTCAGCGTGGTTTCAATGGAGTCGCCGGCATTGTAAAGCCGTTCATACATCTTGTTCCAGTACTGGTCCCTTAGCGTATCGCTGTAACCTTTATTCTTCCACATACTGTCGATCCATGGATACCGCCTGTAATTATCATTAGTAAAGGCTCCTGCATCTGCTGTGTACACACGGGGCAGATTCATTTGCCCGGCTACGCGGTAAGCAACCTGGTAAACTTCGTTGCTTCCCAGCTTATACTTCCCTTTCTGGTACTCACTGTAAAGCGAATCATGATACCGCTGCTTACTGGACTCTATGTAGATACGTGTTGGCTGAAACCGCTTGATCACATCGGCCAGTTCCTGCATTTCTTTTTGCCGCTGGTTTGATAATACGTCAATGAACTTCTTTGGGTCTGTCTTGTGTCCATCAGCCTGCGGGTAGGCAAAATGAAAGGTGCCTAACAAAAGCACTTTGGCAGGATGGCGTTCGCCGCTCAGGAGTACATTATCTGATTGCAGGGAGGCTAATTTTTCCCAGTCCACTTTTTGTGCGTTTGCACAGAAGACAACAAGGCAAAAAACAAAGGGCAACATCTTTTTCATACAGAAAGTTTTTTCAAACTTTCCATCTTTTCCGCAGTATTAAAATCCCAATCTGCAAACAGGGTTTTTTCCTCTGCAAAACAGGGTATTGTCTTTCGAAAGGAGTTTGCAGAGAAAAAATGGTGTTTTGCAGACACCCTTACTTTTCTACACGGGCAAGGACTATTTTAGTAACATGACAACAAAGCAACTGGTAGTGGTTTATGTGATCGTGATATTTATGATGGTATGGGGGCTTGACCTGATTGCCATCATAAAATTGAATCGACCCATCACTTTTCCTCGTGTACTCAGCGTGTTTACAGTTTCGCAGATCATTTATGTGACAACGACCTTATTGTTAACCCGCTTCCTGTTC
>DASVSM010000570.1:0-3019 GCA_036388115.1 Flavisolibacter sp. | reverse complement strand
CAAGCTGCAAAGCTTTCCCATCCCAGGCAGTAACTGGAAGTATAATTTTCATGCGGACATGGAATTTGACTCACTGATGCAGTTTGAAGAAGTCATGAAAACAATTGAACCGGTAACGGAGCAAACAAAAATTTACGGTGTTTACAAAAACGGTAAAACAAAGAAATGAAGATCCAGGTGGCAAACAGATTGAATGGCATTGGAGAATATTATTTCTCGCAAAAGCTTCGTGAAATAGAGGAGATGAATAAGGCCGGTGCTGCTGTCATTAACCTGGGCATCGGCAGTCCTGATATGGCGCCGGATGCGGACGTCCTTCACACACTTCAGGCGGAAAGCAGCAAGTCAACCGTTCATGCTTACCAGGGTTACAAAGGTGTAGCGGCCTTACGGGAGTCAATTGCGGCCTGGTATCAAAAGTGGTACAATGTTTCACTGGATGCAGCAACAGAAATTCTTCCACTGATCGGATCGAAAGAAGGCATTATGCATATTTGCATGACCTATTTGAACGAAGGCGATCAAGCATTAATTCCAAACCCAGGCTATCCCACCTATAGAAGTGCGGTTACCTTAGCCGGCGGCACATGTGTGGACTATGCTTTAACTGAACAAAACAACTGGCAGCCCGATTTTGAGGAGCTGGAAAAATTAATAGCCCCCTCAATCCCCCAAGGGGGAAATGCCCAATCACAAGTCTCGCCTGCCGGAGAAACGGCTAATAGGTTTGAGTCATCGCAAAGCGATGTGAGTGCGGTGGATAATCCCCCCCTGGGGGGTGGGGGGGCCGTAAAACTAATGTGGGTGAATTACCCGCACATGCCTACCGGACAACTGCCTACAAAAGAATTATTTGAGAAACTTGTTGCGTTTGGCAGAAAGCACAACATTCTTATTTGCCATGATAATCCCTACAGCTTTATTTTAAATGACAGCCCTTCGAGTTTATTGTCAGTTGAAGGTGCGAAAGAAGTTGTCATCGAGTTGAACTCGTTGAGTAAATCTCACAACATGGCCGGGTGGCGAATTGGTATGCTTTGCGGGGCAAAGGAAAGGATAGAAGAAGTACTGCGTTTCAAAAGCAATATGGATAGCGGAATGTTCCTGCCGGTTCAGTTGGCAGCTTCAAAAGCATTGGGGTTGGATGAAAGATGGCACAAGTCATTAAACGAGCAATACAAAAAAAGAAGAGAAAAAGTGTTTGCCTTATTGGATCTTCTGGATTGTGCCTACTCCTCTTCACAGGCGGGTTTGTTTGTGTGGGCAAAGATTCCCGTTGATTATGAAGACGGTTACAGCCTGAGTGACCGGATTTTGCACGACGCAAAAGTTTTCATCACACCGGGTGGCATTTTTGGAAGCGAAGGGGCCAACTATATACGGGTTAGTTTGTGCAGTACGGTTGGTAATTTGGAAGGAGCGATTGACAGGATCAAAAAAAGTCTGAACAAATAGCTATGGTGGTGACCATTGTTGGCATAGGGTTAATTGGTGGTTCGATGGCGCTTGCCTTAAAAGGGAAGGGCATCATTACCAAAGTGATTGGTGTAGATGCTAGCATTAGCCATCAGCAAAAGGCATTGGAACTAGGCCTGGCAGATGAAATTGCAAATTTGGAAGAAGCTGTAAAAGAGGCTCAGATAGTCATTTTAGCAACACCGGTAAATGCGTTAGTGCAGTTGGTTTCGGAGGTGCTGAACAACATTGACAGGCAGGTTGTACTGGATGTTGGTTCTACAAAAGGTGCCCTTCTGGAAGCAATACAATACCATCCGAAGCGGGGCCGGTTTGTAGCCACGCATCCAATGTGGGGAACTGAATACAGCGGCCCGGAAGCGGCTGTCAATGGCGCTTTCACAGGGAAGGCAACGGTAATCTGCAATAAAGAAGAAAGCGATCCGGATGCTGTGGAACTGGTGGAAAAGATCTACCGTGATCTGGGAATGCATCTGGTGTACATGACCGCTCATGACCATGATGTGCATGTGGCCTATGTCAGTCATATTTCGCACATCACCTCCTTTGCTTTAGCCAACACAGTGTTGGAAAAGGAAAAAGAAGAAGAAGCCATTTTTGAACTGGCAAGCGGTGGTTTTGAAAGCACGGTTCGTTTGGCAAAAAGTAACCCCGCCATGTGGGTTCCTATCTTTAAAGAGAACAGGGAAAATGTGCTGGACGTTTTGAATGAACACATCAGCCAATTGCGAAAGTTCAAAGCGTGTTTGGAAAAAGAGAATTATGAGTATCTGCAAGAATTGATCGAGGATGCGAATAAAATAAAAAGGATCATTAAATAGCCAAGAAAAGAAAAAGAGGAAAACAGGCAAACGAAATTTTCTCTTTTTATTCTCTTCGCCAAAAACTAAACATCATGCAAACATTGGAAAGCCAAAAAAACACAGTACAGGAAGTTTGGGAAAAACGTCCGCTGATTATTTCCGGCCCTTGCAGTGCCGAGACCGAAGAACAAGTGCTGGAAACAGCTACACGCCTTGCTAAAACCGGGAAGGTGGATGCACTTCGTGCCGGCATCTGGAAACCGCGTACACGTCCGGGTAGTTTCGAAGGTGTAGGTACCAAAGGCCTGCCCTGGCTGCAACAGGCAAAAAAATTAACCGGTCTTCCCACCGCTGTGGAAGTAGCAACCGCCAAGCAGGTAGAAGATGCTCTCCATTTTGATGTGGACATTTTATGGATCGGTGCAAGAACAACGGTCAATCCTTTTAGCGTACAGGATGTGGCCGATGCATTAAAGGGTGTAAAAGTTCCCGTGCTCATTAAAAATCCCATCAACCCCGACCTGGAACTTTGGACCGGTGCGGTGGAAAGAGTTGCGAAAGCTGGCGTTTCGCAAATCGGTTTGATACACCGCGGTTTTTCATCGTATGGAAACACAGAATTCCGTAACGCACCCATGTGGCATCTGGCCATTGAGATGAAGCGCCGCAACCCGGATATGCTCATCATCAACGATCCGTCTCACATCTGCGGCCGTCGTGATATTTTACTGGAGGTGGCA
>DASVSM010000569.1:0-4849 GCA_036388115.1 Flavisolibacter sp. | reverse complement strand
CTCTTGTAATAACAAGGAGCCTGTGCTTTTGGAGGTAAAGCGTAGGGGCAGAAAGCCTGGATAAGGCCTGGGTAATAACAGAAAGCCGGCCTTTTGCAAACGGATCAATGGAATTTCAATGTCTCTCCACTCACTGGTCAGTGAAACGGTTTCCGCAAAAGCATCTGCCTTTGTGGTGATCAGTAAAAGTTTTGCCTGCGTGTTGGTTGATGCTCTTGCCCTCATAACAAGTTTTGTAAAAGAAGAAAGTTCATCTTTCCTGCCGGCAATCTTATCGCTGAAATAGTACTGCCATCCCATGAACTGGGTTCCATTTGGTTTGCTCATCGTTGCCTTTAGTACTAACTGGTTAGGCTTATCTGCAGTAATGTATTCAACTGTGTTAGTCCGCCAGTCGGGGTTATACAACATGATCCTGCTTCTATCGGTAGTGGGATTGAATATTTCCAATGGGCTATCAGGTGCAGCTACAAATGTTTGCCAGCTTTCGGCCCGGTATTCATCCCATGCATAAGGGTTGCCTTTGAAGCCGCCGGGAAAAGTATAATGTTCACCATTAACTCTTCCTATTAAAATGCGATAATTAATTAGGCCTGGTGTAACCATATCAGCAGGGACATCAACTTTGTATTCGTATCCGGAAATGTGTTGTACCGGAACTGTTTTCCATTTGTTGGAGGAATTGCGGATCTCGATTAAAATGGTATTGACGGAATCACCGCCAATGATTTTTGCAGCAATGGAGAATGGTTTACCAGAAGACACTTCTGCCAGGGACTGGTGAACAACTATTGGTTCAACACCAGACGATAGCGGCGCATAAAATTTTGGCCGGAGATGCGTTGAATACGCTACAAATTCGTCTGAGGGTTTACAAACAAGGTATACGCCGGGCTTGATGGCAAAACCGTTTTCTGCGATTATGGTCTTGGACATGTTGCCGGCATTGTAGCCTACCACCGCATAATTTAATAACATGGGCAATGCAATCCGCATTTTATTTTCCTTCCATTGAATACGGGTAACTTCTTTTTTGGGCGAACTTTTTTCAAACGGATCCTTTATTTGTATTGCATCAGGCATTACCTCCAGTTGCCAGAAGCCTTCTGATATTTTATCCAGAAAATAAGCACCGGTCCCTTCATATTGCACGACAGGCGAATTTCCTACACCTGCAATATGTTTCAGCTTGGAAATATTTTTTGGTTGTGTAGATGTTGAACCGGTATAATAAAATTCTTCATCACTATTCATTTCACTCAACTGCTCTTTATAACTCACCCGAAACACATCAAACAAAGTATCGGCAGGATAAGTTCCATAGCTTTTCCCTCTTGGCAAGCGATGAAAAACCTTTGAAGCAATCAATAAACTGATAGCTTTTGCCGGTGTATAAGCAAGGTTGAGATAGTGGGTCTGGTATTCTGTATTGGCATACGCTGTATTCAGCGGATCGTAGGCAAATTGCGTGGCCCACTGAAAGCCGGCGGTGCGATAACTACGGGCCATTGCGGGGTACATGATGGGTTGCATTACATCACCCGCATCAAACTCGTATACCATCTTTGCCCGGTTTTTAAAGGCAGGAACAGTATCTGCAAAAGGAATGTAATACTGATCCACGTTTGGCAAAAAATTTCCTTTCCGTTCGTGGTTAGCTACCAGTCCTGTAGGATACCATTGAAAGCTGTGGCCATCTACAACCGCTTTCACTACTGCATCGGCATAAGAAGGTGATTCGCTGATGTTGTAAAATACGGGCTTTGTCCAACCGGTGCTGCGTACTGCTGCCGCCATCCGGTTTACATATTCAGTTGTTCGCTCTTTTGGCCCGCTATGATGCGGTTCGTTGTTGATTTCCATCGCGATCACATCCGGATCATCTTTGTAAGAAAGCTTTGTATAAGGATTCACGTGATTGAAAAACTGCTTTAAATAATTTTCCTGCGCTGTAAAGGCTTCTTCTTTCACCACAGAGCCGCCTTTGCCATATACATAGGAGAAACCATTTGTTTTTATATCCTGTTCAGGATAACCATTACCCCAGAACGCAATTGGTGTGATGAGAACTTTGATATTGTGTTCTTTCAGTTTTTTAAGCAGGTAGTCAAACAAACGTAAATGTTCATTCTGTAAAAGATTGCCCAAAGAATCAGTTATCTCCACATCCCACACATGCACACGAAAAGCATCGAGACCTAACCTGGCCATGTGATAAACGTCTGCATCAATGGCTTTCTCCACATCAACATTTAACGCTTTTAAGGAGCGGTAACCATAAGCAAAAGGCGCTGTATAGTTCACGCCAAAAAAGGCGGCTTCTTTTTTATCCTTCGTGTAGCGTATCACACCGTTGGCATCAACATATATTAAATTGGTTGATTGTTTCTGGGCTTGTACTGATGAAAAAAATAACAGGAGGAGGATAGGAAAAAAATACTTCATGCTGAAATAGTGATGTGTATTTAAAAAAGTGAGTGACAAGCTACTGAAATGCGTTCAATGCTGCCGTTGGTTTGCCACTGTTATCAAAAGCGCCTAATGTATATCCCTGCCAGTTGTTGTAGGCCTGGGGTTCCCAGTAAAGAACGCCAACACCTTTGTTGCCGGCAACCGATTTTGTTTTTGTGATCAGGTCAGCCAGGAATGAATTAGCTGCAGCAGGCTGGTCCCAGCTCATGCCCACTTCTACGATCATCACATCTTTTCCGTAGCGGGAAACCATGTCATTCATATTTGCCAGCGCCTGGGTGTTCTTTGCTGCCCAGTCAGTGGGTGATGGATAAATCGACATGCCAATCACATCCCATTTTGCACCATTTGCTTTCAGTCCGTCAAACGACCAGCGGAACAAGGTATTGTCCCAGCCATTGGAAAGATGAACGATAACTTTTGCATCAGGGAAAACAGCTTTCACCGCATCGTAACCTGCGTTGATGAACTGTGCATAGTTAGCCATGTTAGTCGATGCTTTTCCTTCGGGCCATAGCATACCATCGTTGGTTTCATTACCTACCTGCACCCACTCGGGAGTGACACCCGCTGTTTTCAAAGCAGTCAACACATCTGTAGTATGTGAAGCAACAGAACTTTTCAGTGCAGCCACATCGCCTGTCCATACTATGGGCTTCGTTTGCTTGCCGGGATCAGCCCAGCTATCACTGTAATGGAAGTTGATCAGGATGCGCATACCTTGTGCCTTCGCTCTTACCGCTTTTGCAATGACGTCAGCTTTGTTGTTCCAACCATTAGCAGGATTCACCCAAACACGCAGGCGGATAGTGTTCATGCCAAGGTTTTTCATGATAAGAAAGATGTCTTGTTCAATACCTGCGCTGTTGTAAAATTTTCTCCCTGCACTTTCCATTTCGGTTGCCCAGCTAATGTCGGCGCCTTTTGCAAAGGCTGATGTAGAAACAGGTGAAGGATCTGGTTGCGGGTCGGGCCTTGGCGCGGATGACTTTTTGCAGGAAACTATGTGAGCTACTAATGCAGCTGAGAAAATAATTTTTAAAACAGGTTTCATTAGCGTCTGTTTAAAATAAGAAGCCACTCTTAACAGGTGGCTTCTTATTTTTTATGAAAGATATTTAAATTATAACTTGGTCACTGTATAAGTATTAGTGAAGAAGTTCACTTGAATTTTGTAGTTACCAGCAGCAGCGGGTGTAGGTACAGAATCGGGATCGGTGCCGCTTCCATAGTTAGCTCCCAGCGTACCGCCAGCTGCTGAGGAACCTCCAAATTGCGGCTGCCAGTTACCCGAACTTGATAAGAACTTGTAGACCTTTCCCGGAGCTAATGCAATTGATGGAATTTCAAAAACACTGTTGGTCAATCGTGTAAACTTTTGCGGAGCAGGTGGTGTATTGGTCCAGCCAGCCGCCGTTGCATCGCCCGTTATGTATAAATCAGTAGGCAGGGCGTTGGCAACCGGCGTTGCTGTAAACCTGCCTGCCTGGAAATCAAACATCAGTTTGTACCAGCCAGTGGCTGCAGGCGCTTTCATATCGCTGCCGCCTTCTTTAAAATTATCACCCACCGGGTTGTTGGAATTATTGCCGCCGGTGCCGCCGTATTTCACATCCCATACGTTGGTATTTACAGGCAGCAGCAGGTACGACTGATCGGCCGTCAACATAAAAATGCCACCCCAGGTTGTTTCATCAATCCTTGTGAGTTCCTGTGAAGGCGCGGGAACAGGGTTTGCCCATCCGCCTTGCGTGGCACCTCCCACAATAAACAACCTGCCCGAAGTTGGCAGGGCTACTTTTGGTGGCACCTTGTATGGCGTCATCCTGATTTTTAAAACGTTGGAGGTAAGTCTTTCATTATTGTTGGCATACGATGAAATAACTCTTACATCCATGTCAACAGGCACGTTGAACGCATATCCTTTTGCCAAAAGAATATCGTTTAGCTCTTTGGCCGTAAAGGTTCCACCCAAGCTTTTTGTGACCACCTTAGAGGCAGCGTTCGCAAAGTTTTTTCCCGTTGAATCTATTTCAATCGTGAACTTATAGGTTGCAGAATCCGTTGCATAATTAGGACTTGTCCAATTAAGCCTGAGAGCAACATTATTTGAATCTGCAGGCAGTGGAGCAACTGTAGAAGCCGATGAGGTAAGGGCAACGGCGGCTCCGTTAGCATACATTTGTAAGGTATCTGCTTTATCACATGCTGCTAAGACGAAAGCCACGCTGCTTATGAATAAAAATTTATGAAATAGTGATCGCATAAAATAGAATTAGTGTTGATTATTGTTTTTCCACTGTGTACGTACCAGTTTTGAAATTTACAGTTATTTTATACGTACCCGGAGCGGCTGGTGTGGGGATGGATGCGGGGT
>DASVSM010000568.1:0-2837 GCA_036388115.1 Flavisolibacter sp. | reverse complement strand
TCAGCTTTTACGAAAGGCCTATGTTCCCGGTAAAACCGTACAGGTAGCTACATTAGAATTGCTCAATGAATTGTATGGAAAGTATGGTCTGGTGATCTTAATTCCGGACCATCCACGCTTGAAGGCTGAAATGCAGGCCATCTTCTCTGATGACTTGTTTCGCCATCAACCATTGCAGGTTGTTCAGCAGACATCGGAAAGATTGAATGAACAGTACACGGCACAAGCCTATCCGCGGGAGATCAACCTGTTTTATTTAAGGGATAACATCAGGGAACGGATTGAAAAAAGGGATAATGATTTTTATGTGTTGAATACCGATATCTCTTTTACTGAACAAGGTTTAAAAGATGAACTGCGGGATCATCCCGAAAGGTTTAGTCCGAATGTGATTTTACGCGGACTTTACCAGGAAACTATCCTGCCGAATATTGCCTTTGTTGGCGGCGGTGGCGAACTGGCTTATTGGCTGCAATTGAAGGATCTGTTCAATCATTATTCAGTCCCTTACCCTGTTTTACTCTTACGCAATTCCTTCCTGGTAATTGAAGCCAAGTGGCAAAAGAAAATTGAGCAGTTGAATTTATCCTTCACTGATCTTTTCACGAAACAAGATGAACTGATAAGCCGCCTGGTAAAAGAAAAAGCCGAAAATCCTGTTTCGTTAAACGGCAATTTCGAAAAAGCCACTGCACTCTACGAGCAAATTAGACACCAGGCCACCAGGGTTGACAAGACCTTGTCGAAACATGTAGCCGCTATTCAGGCCCGGTCCTTGAATGCCTTGCAGGAACTGGAAAAGAAAATGCTGCGGGCAGAGAAAAGGAAACATGCCGATCTGCAGCGACAAATTGAAAAGCTTAAAGCGGCACTTTTTCCCAACAATGGTCTGCAGGAAAGGGTAGAGAACTTCAGTCTTTTTTATGCCAAATGGGGAAAGGACTTTATTGAAGAACTTCACAAGGATTCGCTAACGCTGGAGCAGGAGTTTACCATCTTACTTGAACAGGACGACAGGCAATGACATTAAAGGTTTAGTTTCAATTTGAACAAACTGCTCCGTCCATTGTCGTTGTCAGCGGTTAGATGAATTATCAGGTTGTCTCCATCAACACTTTCCACACAAACCGATTCTATCTTTTGCTTGTTAAATGCTTTTTCTGTATTGGCAAGCCTGATAAATTGATCTGGTTTATATTCTGTGTCACCCATTTTCTTCGAAAAGTTTTCGATCCATCCCAGGTAACTATCACCAATTGCTCCATCACTGGTACTGCTGCCGGTTTCTTCTTCGGAAGCAGTAAATAACAACAGGTCTTTTTCTTCTACATAATACAAGCCCGATAGGCCAGGCATGAGTTTACCGGCGGGTAACAGCATTCTTTTCACAGTTGCCGATTGTTTATCAATAAAAAGCAAATGATTATTTGGGTTCGATTCGTTAGCCCTGTTGGCCAGGATGGTGATGTCACTCACGGTGCAGCTTCCTTCAATGTTTACTTCATCAATGCCCGGGAAGATTTTTCCGGGTTCGAAGAATAAGCTGTCTTTGAAAGATTTATCCGACAAATTATATGCTATTACTCCCCAACGTTTTTTTGTTGACATAGAACCGATGCCGTACAAAACAGGCTGGTTGTCTTGCATTCCGATCATTGCTGATTCAATGTCATGTTTCGTGTCTTTGGGAATTCTGCCTTCGACTCCCGGCAGGAAATAAACCGAATCCATTACCTGGTAGCCGGGAGAAAGAATCAGTAAGTAAGGAGCGTCATCGCCAAAGACATACAACCTGTTATTGTAAAATTCAATGGCAGAAGCCGACGGAAATTGTAGATCTTTTTAGCTGATGAGTTGTATGGATGGCGTTATCCAATGATAACTACACGTCAAAGCTGTTAGGCCAGCCAGCAGACTGTAAATGGTGAACTTTCTCCTGTACTTCATGGATCAACTGTTGTTTGTAGTCTGCAATTTTCTTTCCAACAGTTTCATCAAAAGCACCAACCATTTGTGTGGCTAGAATGCCGGCATTTTTTGCCGCATTCAGTGCAACAGTGGCAACAGGTACACCATTGGGCATTTGCAAAATAGACAACACAGAATCCCATCCATCGATGGAGTTACTTGATTTGATGGGGACACCAATAACCGGTAACGAAGTAACAGAAGCAACCATGCCCGGAAGATGAGCGGCACCGCCGGCACCTGCAATGATGATTTTTATTCCACGAGCTTTTGCAGTTTGCGCATAATCAAACATACGTTGCGGCGTGCGGTGGGCGGAAACAACCGTCAGTTCAAATGGTACTTCAAAAAATTTCAGCATATCGGCGGCCGCCTGCATGATGTTTAAATCGCTATCGCTGCCCATGATGATGCCGACGAGAGGCGTCTGTGGTAGGTAGTTGGTCGTTTGTGGTTCTTCCATTGTCAATTTCTTTCCTTGAATTTTTGGACGGTAAACGTAAGCAACGGTTGTGCAAATTAAAGATAACCACAAACGAACTACCTGACGAGTTCTCCACGAAGACGCAACAGCTCTGTTTCGGCCACTTTTAAATTGTAACGGGCATTGATCAAATTGGTGATCGTTATGGAAACGTTTTCTTCTGCCTGCCGCAGTTCAAGGAATGTTGTTCTACCCAACCGGTAGCGTTCTCTTTCAATAAAAAGACTTTCTCTTGCCAAGGCAACACTGGTGTCCAGCGTAACCACTATCTGCCTTTGCGCCTCGTAATTCCGGAAGGTATTTGCCAGGCTTGTATTTAGCAACGATGTTTGGCTTTGGTATTGTAATTCCTGGAACCGCACCGCAAGTTCTGCCTGGCGGATTT
>DASVSM010000567.1:0-4322 GCA_036388115.1 Flavisolibacter sp. | reverse complement strand
GCGGAGAGGGTCGGGGTGAGGCCGCTCAGGTGAGGTCTGTTTTTTGATTTACTCCCGCATGCAAATTCTCTGGAAATACCTTAAGCCGCATAAAACGCTCATCTTCTTTTCCTTATTGCTGGCTGGCGCAGCGCAATTATTGAGTTTGGTTGATCCGCTCATCTTTGGAAAGATCATTGACGACTATGCGACAACTCCTGGCAATCGCACTCAGGAAGAACTGGTAAGAGGTATCTTATACTGGTTGGGCATTGCGCTGGCCGTAGCACTGCTGGCCCGCATCGCAAAGGCTTTCCAGGAATACACCACGCGTCTTGCCGTAGCCCGTTTTGGCATGCAGATATTCAACGATGGCCTGCGGCAAACGCTGCGCCTCTCCTTTCAGGAATTTGAAGAAAGCCGCAGCGGCGAAACGCTTTCGGTACTGCAAAAAGTAAAGACCGATACGGAACGCTTCGTGAATTCTTTTATTACTGTTTTGTTCTCGTCAATCGTGGGCATTGGTTTTTTGATCTGGTACAGCATCACCAAAAACTGGATGCTGATCCCCGTGTTTGTGATTGGCATTTTGGTGCTGGGCTCACTGACAGGCCTTCTTTCCAAACGTATTAAAACAGTGCAACGAAGTATCAACCGCGAGACGAATAGGATGAGCGGGGTTATCACCGAAAGCCTCCGCAACATTGAACTCGTCAAAAGCCTGGGACTCACCTTTCCCGAAATCAGGCGGCTAAGAGAACAAACGAAAAAAATCTTCGACCTGGAGATGGTGAAGGTGCGCAAGGTGCGGACGCTTTCCTTTTTACAGGGTACTACACTCAACTTCCTGCGACAGTCCATTTTATTCATCCTGCTATGGCTCATCTTCCGCAGTGTGCTTACTACGGGTGAACTCATTACTATGCAATTCATCTCCACATCCATCTTTGGGCCCCTGCAGGACCTTGGAAACATTATTTTACAATACCGCGAAGTAGAAGCCTCCATTCACAATTTTGATACCCTGATGCACAAGCCGGTGGAAGAACGTCCGGTGAACCCGGTGGAGATTGGCGACCTGCAGCAGCTTCGCTTCGAGAACGTGGTATTTCATCACAAGACAGCCAACTACAACGCCATTGATGATATTTCTTTTTCTGTAAAAACAGGTGATACGATCGCTTTTGTGGGTCCATCCGGATCAGGGAAATCAACGCTGGTAAAATTACTGGTAGGGTTGTATAAGCCAGTGAGCGGCGGTATTTATTTTAATGATGAACCTTCCACCGATATCCGTTACAACCAGTTGCGGCGACAGATAGGTTTTGTTACGCAGGATACGCAGTTGTTTGCCGGTACCATCCGCGACAACTTGCTGTTTGTAAAACCCGATGCTACCGATGACGACATACGTGAAGCGCTGGACAAGGCATCAGCTACGGGTTTGCTGGCCCGCTCGTCTAACGGCATCTACACCATGCTTGGTGAAAGTGGCATGAAATTATCCGGCGGCGAAAAGCAACGCATCTCCATTGCCAGGGCCCTTCTGCGGCATCCGCGGTTGCTGATCTTTGACGAAGCCACATCAGCACTGGACTCGTTAACAGAAGAAGAGATCACAAATACTATCCGGGCCATTTCTGAAAGCCGCGAACAGATCGTGATCTCCATTGCGCACCGGCTATCCACCATCATGCATGCCGATACGATTTATGTGCTGGAAAAAGGCCGTGTGGCCGAAACCGGAACACACCAAAGCCTGCTGCTTCAAAAAGGCCTTTATTATGCCATGTGGCGGCAGCAGGTTGGTGAACGCCGGGAAGGAATAAAAGCTGTGTTGTGATTGCGCTGCTTATTTGGCCTAAGTATTAATCACCTTCGCACGACCAGGCTGTTATTCAGTAGTAAGAATGACTTTGCTTTCCGCCACTCATTACTGATTTCTCATTACTCATCATTGATCCATCTTTTGCAGCATAGACTTTACTTGCTCTTCGCCCCAGGCCGGATGAATAACGGATTCGGGTTGGAATGTTTTAAACTTTTCTATCGCTACTTCCGCGGATTGTTTTGCCAGCGTTTTTCCACCGCCGAATGCTTCGGGTGTGCGTAGTTGCATTCTTGCCTGCAATAAATAAATGCGTGGGTTGGCTGCGTTCTCTTCTTTTGCTTTTGCCAGTAAAGCCTGCACTTCTTTTCCCTTGCTTTGAAAGCGGCTTACCGGGTCAACCGTAATGCGGCAGGCGTTGATCATGGCCAGCAGTGTTGTGATCTCCGAGTTGTTTTTTTCAATGGCTTCTGCCTGTTGCAGCAATGCTTCTGCCTTATCGGCAAGCGGATCGATAGCCGCTTTGTCTGCTGATTGAAAGGCCATTACTACATAGCAATAGGAAGCATAATAAAAAGGCTGCCATTTGTTCTTTTCCGCATTGGCAATGCGTTCGAAATTGTTGGCAAGTGCGGTTAACGAAGAAGTGGAAGATGCCGTGTCCAGTTGGCTGATGTTCTTCAACATGGCAGTTTCAAAAGGCGTCAGCGATTTTTGTGAAGCAGTTGTTTGTGCAGAAGCGGATTGTTGTAAACCAATAATCGTGAGAAGAATAAAAATGATCTTTTTCATGTTGATTGTTTGAAAGAATGATAAATGCTGTTATTGTAATTTTTGTTGAAGGAAAAATGAATGAAGCGTGATTTCCCACGTTTGCCGTTTGCCATTTCACGTTATCAGTCGAGAATATTTTTTCTCCTGTCGGCACCAATGCTCAGGTACATACCCACGAATACAAAGCGTTTGGCCATAGGCGTTACGGCTTCACTTGTATACTGTCCCTGCACGTTTAGTTTACTGCCGTAGCGGTAACCGAATACCTGCTCTGATCCCAATGCGTTGCTAACGTTGACAATAAACACGGCATTGATGTTTCCGAATGTTTTAAGGTGGTTTGCCTGCAGGCCAAGCGAATGATAGTCTATCGTTCTGTCGGTCATGAACTCCTTCTCTGCCTTATTTGGGTTGACGTAAGGACGTCCGCTGGCATACGTATACGTTCCGGAAAACTGTGTTGACAGTGCATTCACCCAACGTTTCGCTACCACGTTAACCGTATGTTTTGCGGCAAAATTCGGCTGCACCATTGATGGGTAATCCAGGTACTGGCGTTTGGTATCGAGGTAAGAATAAGCCACCCAGTAATCGAGGTTTTGAATATTGGTTTTGTCTCTCCAGAAAAGCTCAAGCCCTTTTGCATAACCGGCCCCGTTGTTCGCGATGGCAAAAGCATCCTGCGTTTGTGTTGTGATGAGCGATTTGTAATCTTTTTGAAACGCTTCAACACGTAAGGTCTGCCCGTTGTAAACCCGCTGAAAGTTCAGGATGTAATGCGTGGCTTTTGTGAAGTCCAGTGTTGACTTGCGCAACAAATAAGCCGTTTCCGGCTTTTGATAAAAACTACCGTAAGCAAAGGAGAGCTGGCTCCTGTCATTCAGCTTGTAAGCAACAGAAACTCTCGGAGCGATGGTTGCTTTTTTCAGCAGCGAGGAATATTCGTAACGGACGCCTACTTTACTAACCAGTTTGGAAGAATAATAAATATCGCTTTCCACGAAACCTGCGAGGTAGTTATCATGAATGGTTCGTCTGCTGATGCTGTCCACAGCTTCAATCTGGTCCATGCTGTTCTGGTGTTCCGCACCAATGTACAATTTGGTAAGACCCGGAAAGTTGCGGGTAAAGACGGTTTTTGATTGCACCATCCGGCTGGTTAGCTGCGGTAAAAAAGAGAATACAGTCGTGTCTTCGCTGCCTGTTCGCATACTTATGTTGTCATGGTTATAGCTGAACGATGTTCCTGCATACCACATCCAATTGTTGCCTAAGCGGCCATTGTAAGTTGCAGCCGTAAACACATTACGATTGCGGATGTGGAAGTATTCATGAAAGCTTGCTGCATCCAGGCTTGGACGGCGAAAGCCTATTTCATTGAAGCTGCTGTAGCCATACAGCTTCATCATTCCGTTTTTCAATTTCCGGCGGAAGTTCAATTCTGCGTTGATGCCTTCCGGTGCTTTATCATAAGTATATTTCTGGCGAACAACACCGAAATACGGTGCGAGGTTGTTATAGCTGATGTTGATGCCGTCGCTTCCTTTTTTGTCCTTGTGCAGGCGCTGGCCCATAAAACTTAGCTGCGCCGAAGAAACAATCGCATTCACCTCCGACCTTGAAGGCAGGTCAATTGTTTCCAGTGCCAATACGGAGGAAAGCCCCTGTCCGTACTGTGTCGAATAGCCACCGGTACTGAACACGGTCCCTTTAAAAAGAAGCGGCGAAAAGCGGCTTCGCT
>DASVSM010000566.1:0-8121 GCA_036388115.1 Flavisolibacter sp. | reverse complement strand
GTTGTTGAAACAAGACTGCAAAGATGCTGATAATAGGCATTGTTTGAAAACAGGATCAATTTCGTGAGTCTTATTCCGGCATTCACTCGGTCCTCTGGACATTGATTTTTGTCAATGGTTTTTCTTGCTCAAACGCATTGGAGGGGGCTATAGGACAGGACTAGTTTTGCACTACAAAATCAAACACAACAAATCAAACAAAACAATTTATGAAACAGCAACAACAACGTTCAAAAGCCTTATACATTTCCCTTTGGATCGCACAGGTCCTTTTAGCGGCCATGTTTTTAATGTCGGGGTTTATGAAGGTCTCGCAACCGATTGACCAACTCTCTAAAATGTTGCCTTGGACTGCGCAAGTATCAGAAGGACTTGTCCGTTTTATTGGAGTTGCTGAAATTTTAGGCGCTTTAGGTTTAATACTTCCTTCACTGCTTCGTATTCAGCCTAAACTGACACCGATTGCTGCCGTAGGACTTGCGCTTGTGATGTTCTTTGCTGCTGCCTTCCATATATCAAGAGGGGAAACACCAGCTATTGGAATGAATTTCGTTCTTATAACCCTCGCTGCTTTCGTTGCATGGGGACGTTTTAAGAAGGCACCTGTTACTCCTAAGTCATCTAACCAGAGGATTCTTGCTTAGCCACTATTATCGCTTCAACAATAGAAGCAAGCTGCAAAACTTATGATAATTGGGCATTAAGTTATTTTTGAGGAGCAACGGAAAGTTGCTCCTGATTTTTCATTAGAAGAAAGTAACCTGTATTAAGTAGAATTTTGTCCCTTATAGAGTATTATCGTCCCAAACCTTCCCATTTCTTCCAAAAAAATGGACATTTGTAGCCCCGACAGGAATCGAACCTGTATCTAAAGTTTAGGAAACTTCTATTCTATCCATTGAACTACGGGGCCAAAGAGCGGCAAAAATAAAGGTTTCACTGCTTTCTGCTTCATTGCTTTATCTTACATCTGACATTTTTTGATTTTCGCTATGAGGAATTTAATTTTCTTTCTGTTTCTTCTTTTTATTTCTTCTCGAGGCACTGCGCAAATGCAAAAGCCGCGTATTAATCATATTGCTTTTTCGGTAGCTGATCTTCAGAAAAGCACGGCTTTTTACCAGCAGATTATTGGTCTCGACACTATTCCGGAGCCTTTTCACGATGGACGGCATACCTGGTTTGCCATTGGCAGCAACAGTCACCTCCACCTCATCCAAAATCCCGGGCCTATAACAGTGCCATCAAAAAATACGCACCTCTGCTTCTCTGTTCCGTCGGTTGATGTTTTTGTTGAAAACCTGAATCAGAGGGCTATTGCCTTTGAAGACTGGCCCGGTAAGAAAGGCGCCATTACTGTTCGGGTGGATAAGGTAAAACAGGTCTATTTGCAGGACCCTGATGGTTATTGGCTCGAAATTAACGATGCTAAGGATTAGTTTGACCGTCATTTGACCGTGGCACTTTGCTTTTATAGCATAAATTTGTGCCCCTTTCAACACCATTTATGAAGTTTTACAACCTGCTTATTAAGTATCGTTTATATATAGGCTTATTCCTGGTTCTTGGCGGTCTGGCATTGAACCTGACCATCAGTGGGTTCTGGCCTGTTTTTCCGCTTTATCTTATTGGTGTTATTCTTATTGCAGGCCATTTTTTCTTTGGTCCGTTACGACTGATACAAGTGCATATGGAGGAAGGCAATATGGAAGAAGCAGAAAAGATCGTCAACTCTATTCAATTTCCCAACCTGCTTTACAAGCCTATCCGTTCGGTTTATTATACACTGAAAGGCAACCTTGCCATGATGAAGCAGGATTTTGAGGGAGCAGAGATGAACATGAAGAAAGGGCTCGACCTGGGTATGCCAATGAAGGAAGCGGAAGGTGCCAGCCTCTTGCAAATGGGTATGCTCGCTTTACAGAAGAACGATCTGAAACAAGGAGAAAGCTACATCCGGCAGGCATTGCGCAAAGGCCTCCACGACAAGGAAAGTCAGGCAGCGGCTTATTTGCAGATGTGTTCCATTATGATGAACAAGCGGGACATGAACTCGTACCGTGCCGCAAAAGACTTCTTCCGCAAAGCCAAAGCTTTAAAGCCCACTACCCCGCAGATCGTTGACCAGATCAAGCAGATCGAGAAATATATTTCAAGAATACCGGGGTAGTCACGCGGCAATTGGCAGGAATAAGGAACTGTTAGGTTTATGCAATTTGTCTATTATCTATTGCCCATTGCTTATTGAATTCTCATCTCCATTTTCTCCCCTTCCCATTCTCCAAACAGTTCAATGATCTTTTGATAGCGATACATAAAGATTTTTTCCAGCTCTTTTTTTACCAGCAGGTCATTGGCAATATTGCCAATAAAACCGAGTGGTAAACGGTAGTGAACGATATCAATCATCTCCACGCCGCCTTTGATGGCCTTGAAATGATGCTGGTGGTGCCATAGTTTGTATGGTCCTTTGCGTTGTTCGTCTACAAAATATTTCAGCGGTTCAACGTGGGTGATCTCGGTCATCCATGCCAGTGGAATGTTTAAAAGCGGCTTAACAGTATACGTCATTACCTGGCCTGCATACACTTCTTCGCCGTACACTTTATTGGTGACTTTTAAGTTTAAGTGCGGAGGCGTCACAGTCAATAAATTCTTCGCATCCGAAAAAAAGCGCCACACTTCTTCTAACGATTGGGGAACCTTCTGCCTGCTGTATAACGAATAAATCTTACCCATTTGATCACAATTATCTTCTTAACAGTCAAGCTGCTGAAAAGTTGCAGCCCCAGCCACAAACTACCAATCACGAACTACAAACTCCCCTATCTTCGCACCGCTAAGAAAATTCTATGCTTCCAAAATACAAGCGCATTCTGCTAAAGCTTTCCGGTGAGTCGTTGATGGGTGATAAAAGCTTTGGTTTTGACACCAGTGTGATCAACCAATATGCCCAGGACATTAAATCCATTACAGAGTTAGGTGTGCAAGTGGCCATTGTTATTGGCGGCGGCAACATTTACCGCGGCATGAACGAAGCCGAAACCGGCATTGAACGGGCACACGGCGATTACATGGGCATGCTGGCTACCGTTATCAACGGAATGGCCTTACAGGCAGGATTGGAAAAAATTGGTGTATATACCCGCTTGCAAAGCGCCATTAAAATGGAGCAGATCGCTGAGCCATACATCCGCCGCCGTGCCATTCGCCATGTAGAAAAAGGCCGTGTAGTGATCTTTGGCGCCGGAACCGGCAACCCTTACTTTACTACCGATACAGCCGGCTCGTTACGAGCCATTGAAATAAAAGCAGATGTGATCATGAAAGGAACCAGGGTTGACGGCATTTATTCGGCCGACCCGGAGAAAGATCCAACAGCTACGAAGTATGGCAAGATCACCTTCCAGGAATGTATTTCGCAAAAGCTGAACGTGATGGACATGACCGCTTTTACACTTTGCATGGAAAACAACCTGCCTATTGTTGTTTTCGACATGAATAAGCCCGGCAATTTGTTGCGTGTGGTAACAGGAGAGAAAGTGGGAACACTGGTTACTGCATAGTCGTAGATTTACGAGTTGTTTTTTTAATAATAATCCTTAGCTTGTCGGCCAAACTTATCGGGCTAACTGCATGCACTTACTGGCAATACCTTTTACTTTTCTGGAGATCGCTGTTTTTACCATCGCTGTCATTGCTTTTATTATGGCGGTGCGTTTTTTTATTGCGAGCCAAAGAAACCTGCAGCATCTTCTTCCGGATAAAAAAAAGAAAAGATCATCGATCGGAGTAGGCATCGATCGGGACGGCTTTATTGTTCCGGCATCTAAACAAGCCAAAAAACCGGCGTCACCTGCGTTGGAAAACAACACAGAAACCAGGCAGGAAATAAAAGAGCTGAGAGACATGTTGCAGCTCCAGCAACTGGAACTGACAAGGGCTATGCGCCAGATTGAAGCCATTAACACACCAAAAGAAGAAAGATATACGGAAGAAAGGTATGACGATGACGATGAAGTTGATCACTACGAAACATCTTATGCCCAGGCTTCTGAAACCAGTGCCTTGGCCGAAGAGCTTCGCCAGCAGTTGCAGCGCAAAGAAGCAGAAGTCAGAGAGCTCCGCCAGCAGGTAGAACTGAACCAAAAGCTGCAACATCATTTTGAAGAAGTGCAATCGGGATACGAAGAACTACAGGAAAAGGTGCAAAAGATGGAACAGGCAGCCTGGCAGGCGGCAGAAATGAGCATTAAGGTTGACAGCCTGGAACAGGAAAAAGAGCAACTGGAAAGAACCGTTTTGAAAAAAGAAGAGAAGATCCGTGAGCTGAGTGCGGAAAGCGGCCGCGTTCATGAAATGCTGAACGAAACGGAAGACAAACTTTCCGAAGCCAACCTTCAGCGGCAGCAACTACAGAAAAAAGTTCATTTTCTCGAAGAGATCAATAACGATATTCAGCAAATGAGTGATGCTAACCGCAAGCTGAAAAATGAATTACGCCGCGTTGCTGAATTAGAAAGCATGCTCAATCTTATTACAGAGGAAAGGGATGCGCTGCTGAAAAGAAGAATCAGCAGGTTTTAGCGGAATGATGGCGGTCAGCTTCTGTTTCCTTTGAGAAAATGGTGCCATGAGAATAACTGAATATCCGGTAGTATCTCCGTTTTAATTTCACACAGAAAAGCAAAAGTTCAAAGTTTAAGATTCAAAGTTTAAAGTTTTTACTGTCTGGACAGCATGACGGTAGCATGAATAACATTCAACATTGAACTTTAAAAATTCAACTTCACCCGAAAATTGAAACTGGGACACTACCAATAACCCAATAACCTAATATCCCAATCTCCCGTTCCTAAACCGGCCAACCTCTTTTTACAAAAAATTATTAATTCTTCCCATCTACCTATTGCATATCGGTAAACGTTTATCATTTTTGCAGCAGAAAAACCGCCTTCACCTTCCGGCACGCCTTTTTCACACACTATGTCTGTTTTCACGCAATCGAGAAGTTACATTGTACGCATCATCTTCGCCATTGCTTTTATTATCATTCTTGTCCGCCTGTTTGCCCTGCAGGTTGTCAGCAGTAAATACGAACGGCTGGCACAGGAAAATGCCATCTTCAAAAAAATTATTTATCCTGCCCGTGGTATTGTGTACGACCGTCACGGCAAAGCCATTGTTACCAATACCCAAATGACGGACCTGATGGTAGTTCCATCGGAGATTAAAAATGTTGACACGGCTTATCTATGTCGCCTTCTGGAGATTGACACTGCCGAATTCAAAAACCGGATCATTACGGCCATCGTTAAGAACGGCCGCTCCCGTCCGTCTGCTTTTGAAAGCCTGCTTTCACCTGAAAAACATGCCAGGCTGGAAGAAAATAGCTGGCGTTTAGGCAACGGCTTTTACCTGCAGGAAAGAAATGTGCGCAGTTACCCTTTTGGTGCCGGCGGGCATTTTGTAGGTTATATAAATGAAGTGGATTCGGCCATCATTGCCCGCTCGGAAGGCTTTTACCAGATGGGCGATTATGCTGGCCGCTCCGGGCTGGAATCTACCTACGAAAGTGTGTTGATGGGACAGCGCGGCGTGCAGTACTGGATCAAAAATCATTTAAATAAACTGGTGGGACAGTTTGAAAACGGCGAGTTGGATGTGGCGCCGGTAGCAGGCCGTGCCCTGCACACGTATGTAGATGCCGGACTACAGCAACTGGCCGAAAAGCTGATGCAAAACAAAGTAGGCGCAGTGGTAGCCATTGAACCAAAAACCGGTGGTATCCTCAGCATGGTGTCAGGCCCTAATTTTAGTCCCGATCAATTAACAGGCTCCAATTTCAAAAAAAGCTATGGCAAGTTTGTGCTGGATGTTTCTGGTCCGCTTTTAAACAGGGCTATTAAAGGACAATATCCTCCGGGTTCCACCTTTAAGCCGTTGGGTGCCCTGGTAGCATTGGACGAAGGATTGATCACACCTTCCTTTGGTTACGGTTGTGGCGGAAGGTACTATGCCTGCGGCCACGGAAAGCCAGCCTGTACTCACTCCGGTGGTGGTCACGCAGCTAATCTTCGGCTGGCCATTGCCAATTCCTGCAACTCTTATTTCTCCCACATTTACCGCATGGCCGCAGATAATCCAAGGTATGGCAGCGTAAAAGAAGGCTATCATAAATGGAAGGAATACATGAATGCGTTTGGCCTGGGAATCCGTTTGGGAGTAGACCTTCCGAGTGAGGACAAGGGTAACATTCCGGATACGGCAGCTTACAACAAAGAATACCGCGGCTCCTGGAACTCCTGCACCAACCTGACGCTTGGTATCGGGCAGGATAGAATGACGGCTACTCCTGTGCAGCTTGCCAACGCCATGTGCATTATCGCCAACAAAGGCTATTACTACACACCGCATTTTGTTAAATCAATCGATAAGGAAACCGCAGCCGATACCATCTTAAAACCTTACCGCACCCGGCACAATGTATTGACATCCATACCGGATACCGCTTACAATGTGGTAATGGCCGGTATGCAGGATGTGGTGGAGCATGGAACGGCTACAAGTGCCCGCATTGCCGGCATTAATATCTGCGCCAAAACCGGTACCGCACAAAACTTCACTTTTATCCGTGGTAAGAAAGTAGAGTTGAATGAAAATTCCATGTTCGTTGCGTTTGCGCCAAGAGAAAACCCAAAGATTGCCATTGCAGTAGTGGTGGAAAATGCCGGTTATGGTTCTACAGCAGCCGGCCCTATTGCTTCGTTGATGATTGAAAAATATTTGAATGATACGCTAAGCACCGCCAGCCAGAAAAAGGCGGACGACTTTGCCAAAAAAGACCTGATGCCAAGCATTTTGAAGGTGAAACAGTTTATTGCTGATTCTACCCGTGCCTGGTATTATTATAACCTTACAAAAGACAGCGCCTACATCGATAAATTTTTACAGCGCAATAAGCCGGAACCGAAAAAAGACACCGTCAAACCCAAACCTCTTATAGCCAAACCAAGTCCTAAGCCGCAGCAAAAGCCTGCGCAGGATTCACAGCGATTGGGCTTTTTCCATCGCCAAGAGTTATGGGACGAAAGAATGAAAAACCGGAGGGACATCGTATCATGAGTCGCAAAGAAACCGGGTTTTCAAAAGGCATTGACTGGAGTTTGGTGTGGATCTACCTCTTACTGGTGTTTATCGGCATCACCGCCATTTTTGGCGTAACGTACAACGAAGGAGATCCGGTTGTTTCTACTTTCTTCAGTTTTAAAACCGATTACAGCAAGCAGTTCTTTTATTTCCTGATTGCCGCTGTTCTCGGCATTTTTATTCTTCTTACCGATAGTAAGTTTTTTACAGCAACGGCCAATATCTGGTATGCGTTGGGCATCATCCTGCTCCTGCTGGTGTTTCCGTTTCACTCCAGGGTGAAAGGCACGGAATCGATCATCCGCTTTGGCGGCTTTCAGTTTCAGCCGGCGGAGTTTTGTAAGGTTTGCGTGTGCCTGGCATTGTCCAAATACCTTTCCATGCCCAACATGGATTTCCGGCAAACCCGCTCGCAACTGATTGCCGCGGGCATTGCTTTGTTGCCGGCCATTATGAGCATTATGCAAAGCGAAACGGGGCTTGCGCTGGTTTACTTCTCCTTTTTTATTGTGATGTACCGCGAAGGCCTGCCTTCTACTGTGCTCGTTGTTGGTTTTTTAATTGGAGCCATTGCGGTAGGCACCCTGCTGATTGAGCGGAATGTGCTGCTCATTATCCTGGCGGTTATTGCCGGCATTGTTGGCTTTTTTGTTTACCAGCGAAAGCGACGCCGTCTTTCTGCCATCTTCCCGGTGGTGCTTGTTTGCCTGATGGCAATGGCGTTTGTGGGTATTGGTGTGCCCAGCATTTTTAAAAATGTGATGAAATACTACCAGGTGGAACGCATTTACAACACCGTGGGTAAAGAGGTGCCGGATGAATACAAAAAAGCGCACAAGAAAGAATATGCACAAACGGCCGTAAGCACCAAGGAAGATGATGATGGCGATTACAATGTAAAACAGTCCAAAATCGCGATTGGTTCGGGAGGCTTGCTAGGTAAAGGCCTGCTGAAGGGCACCCAAACCCGCT
>DASVSM010000565.1:0-5596 GCA_036388115.1 Flavisolibacter sp. | reverse complement strand
TAACCTTGAAAAACAAATATAGGGGAAAAGAGGAAAGGAGGAGACAGGAGTCAGAATTCAGGAGTCAGGAGGGCTGACACCGTGATTGTTGTTGATGGATTTACTGTAGGAACTTAGCAGTTTGCTTACCTCTTCAATTTGAGCAACTAGATCAATTTCGTTTTGATAACCCAGATCATGCGAGAGAATGATATAATAACGGCACTCTTCTAATGAAGAATGAGCAATGTTTAAAAAGTGAAGTTTATTCTTTGGGTCCTTTTTCTTATAACCTTCAGCAATATTAGCTGCAATAGAAACTGCCGCCCTTCTAAACTGTGAAGTCAGACCATAGATTTCGTGTTTAGGAAAATTTTCGGAACACTTATAAACCATCAAAACAAATCCATGTGCTTTTTGCCATACAATCAACTCCTGGAAGGTTTTACTTTTCTCCATTCTCCTTCTAAAATACGCAATCCTCCAAGAATCACACTCCTCCTAACTCCTGAATTCTGACTCCTGTCTCCTCCTTTCCTCTTTTCCCCTATATTTGTTTTTCAAGGTTAGTAAGCAACATGTTTAATTTGATTTTGTTTGGCCCTCCGGGGAGCGGAAAAGGAACGCAGTCTGAAAAAATTGTTGACCGTTTTGGTTTGATCCATTTATCTACCGGCAATCTTCTCCGCCAGGAAATTCATGACAGGACTCCTTTGGGTTTGGAAGCCAAGAATTTTATGGACAAAGGTCAACTGGTGCCTGATGAAGTGGTGATTGGCATGATTGATTCGTGCCTTGAAAAACATCCTGAAGCTAAAGGCTTTTTGTTCGATGGTTTCCCCCGCACAATTGCCCAGGCCAAAGCATTGGATGGGCTACTCTCCCTAAAAAAAACATCCATTTCAAAAGTGCTGGCCCTGGAAGTCACCGAAGACGAGTTGGTGAAGCGCCTGCTGAAACGTGGCGAAACGTCTGGCCGAAGCGATGATACCAATGAGGAGGTGATTCGCAAGCGGTTTAACGTGTACAAAGACGAAACGGAGCCGGTAGCCGAATATTACCAGGAGCACAACAAACTCGAAAGGATCCAGGGTGAAGGATCAGTGGACGATATCTTCCAAAAGCTAAGCGAAAGCATTGAAAAAGAAATGGCTGCGCAGCAATCCTCTGTTTCTGCCCAATAGGCCGTAAACTTGCAGGCATAACCCTTCCAGTATGAATGCAGAGAAAGCCGAATTCTTACGAAGCCGCTTTATTCCTCTTTTACAACAACTTCCAACCGAAACAAAAGCTGCATGGGGCAAGATGACGCTGCAGCAGATGATTGAGCATTTTGCCGATGCAGTACGGATTGCATCAGGCAAGTCGCCACATACCGACATCCTTACGCCACCGGAGTATTTGGATAAACTGCGGGCTTTCCTCGAAAGTGATAAACCCTTTAGGGAGAACACCCAAAACGCTCTAATGCCCGAGATCCCGGCACCGGTCCGCAATCGTTCGAAAGATGATGCGGTCAAAGAACTCAAACAAGAGATCGAATTCTTCTTTTCTGTTTTTGAGAAAAACAATTTGCAGGTTACCCGCAACCCCTTTTTTGGCGACCTGAACTTCGAGCAGAATGTGCAGCTGCTTTATAAACATGCGCTGCATCATTTGAAACAATTTGGTCGGACGGGTACAACTAACGCTGCATAAAATTGGTATCAAATTCAACCAGGTTTGAATTTTGCGCAGGTAATAGTGAGGCCTTTATACGCCAGGTTCCTGCATTAATTCGACGTCCTTCTATGCTACCGTGAAAAATGGGAAGTAAGCCGGTATTGCACTCACTGCAGTTGATCTGCATACCTACTTTCATCTGCGCAAGTGTAATGCTGTCCGTCGCCGCAAAAGAGTTGATGCCCTCAGGGACCTGAAATACAATATCACGGGAGCCTTCATCATCGATATAATCCGGGCAGTCTTTGTTAGTTCTTGTATAAACGAAGACTTCGTTTGTGCCACCCTTGATGGTGTAAAAGCTCCTTACACCCAAGCCGATAAAATTTTCCCTGCGAACGGTGTCCAGGTTTTTACCAGTTTGAAAACGAAATGTATGTTGCTCCGGTGCGCACGTATTTTTGTCTGCCTCGTTTTTCTGGCAACTAAGAAGATTGATGACAATTGTGATTAACAAACAAGCTTTTTTCATATCCTTTGCTTGACACAACTTAACAGAAAACTGTTGCATCTGAAGGAAGCTTAATTTTAAATTATGATGAAACTTGAAAATTATGTTACCGGCAAATGGATCACAGGCGATGGCGAAGGCCAGGCTTTATATGATGCCGTAACCAGCGAAACAATTGCTTTTGCAACAACCAAAGGATTAGACTTTGCCTCCATTCTTCAATACGGAAGAGAAGTTGGGAATACGGCTCTGCGCAAGCTCACCTTTCATGAGAGAGGCCGGATGCTGAAAGCACTGGCCATTCATTTAATGGCGAACAAAGAAAAATTCTACCAGGTAGGGTATCATTCCGGCGCCACAAGAGCCGATAACTGGATCGATATTGAAGGCGGCATTGGAAACCTGTTTGCCAATGCATCGCTCCGCCGAAAATTTCCTGACCTGCCCTACTGCACCGATGGCGATCCCATTGGATTGAGCAAAGGCGGAACCTTCATGGGCCATCACTTGCTGGTGCCAAAAGAAGGGGTTGCTGTTCACATCAATGCTTATAATTTCCCGGTGTGGGGCATGCTGGAAAAATGTGCGGTGAACTGGCTGGCCGGCGTGCCCGCTGTAGTGAAACCCGCTTCTATTACATCTTATATCACCGAGGCAGTGGTAAAAGAAATCATTGCTTCGGGCATCCTGCCGGAAGGTGCATTGCAGCTTTTATGCGGAAGTGCAGGTGATCTGCTGGACCATGTAACGGCGCAGGATGTTGTTACGTTTACTGGCTCCAAGTCAACGGGCCTGATGCTGAAATCGCATAAAACGATTTTAGAAGAAAGCGTTCCTTTTAACATGGAGGCCGATTCGTTGAATGCGCTTGTATTGGGCAATGATGTAACACCGGATTCTCCCGAGTGGGACATATTCATCAAAGAGATCCGCAAAGAAATGACAGTTAAGGCCGGGCAAAAATGTACGGCTGTCCGCAGAATTTTTGTGCCGGAGCATTTGCTGGAAGATGCCTACATCGCCATCGGCAAATCACTGTCACAAACCACCATCGGTAATCCGCTGAATGAAAAAGTAAGAATGGGTTCGCTGGCAAGCAGCGGACAGCGGGATGAAGTGCGGCAGAACGTTCAAAAGCTGCTGGCTTCTTCGCAAATTGTTTATGGCTCGTTAGATAGTGTGGAAGTAATTGATGCCGACGCAGTAAAAGGAGCTTTCCTTTCTCCTGTTCTGTTAATGAGTGAAGACGCATTCAGGAATGAAGCTGTTCACGAGATCGAATGTTTCGGCCCGGTGAGCACCATCATGCCGTATAAAACAGTAGACGATGCGATTGTTTTAGCCAAGAAAGGCAAGGGCTCTTTGTGCTGTTCCATTGTAACAAATGATACGAAGCTTGCCACCGATTTTGTGGTTGGTGCGGCTACACATCATGGCCGTATCCTGGTATTGAACAGAGAGGATGCGAAAGAAAGTACCGGCCATGGTTCACCGCTTCCCATGCTGGTTCATGGCGGTCCGGGGCGTGCCGGTGGAGGCGAAGAAATGGGTGGTATACGTGGTGTAAAACATTACATGCAAAGAGTGGCCATCCAGGGATCGCCAACTGTTATCACTGCCATCACACAACAATACCAGCAGGGTGCAAAGGGTGTTCAGTCAGAAGTGCATCCTTTCCGTAAATATTTTGAGGAACTACAGGTAGGAGACCAGATCATCACCCAAAAAAGAATCATTACTTCTGAAGACATTAATGCCTTTGCCGAACTAAGCGGCGACCATTTTTATGCGCACAAAGTGGACACGGATTTTAGCGGGACAATGTTTGAAAAACAGGTAGCACATGGCTATTTTATTTTAAGTGCAGCTGCCGGACTGTTTGTAGATGGAAGTGATCTGGGCCCGGTTCTTTTAAACTATGGGATTGACGAATTGCGGTTTACAAAGCCCGTGTATCCGGGTGCGGAATTGACCGTTCGTTTTACCTGCAAAGAGAAATTACCGCAGGATGCGAAGCCCGATGATGAAACCGATATTCCGAAAGGGATTGTAAAATGGCTGGTGGAGATGCTTGATGAGACCGGGGAGATTGCAGGGGTGGCAACGATTTTGACGATGGTGAAGAGAAAAAATAGCGCACAGAGCTAAGGAGCAAAGGAGAAGTTTTTGGTTTATCTTATAGGTTCTAAACCAAAACTTATGTTATTGAATAACCTGACAGGTGAAATTATTGATGCAGCCATAAAAATTCACAAAGTGCTTGGACCAGGGTTATTTGAATCGGTTTATGAAGAAGTCATGGTTTATGAATTGGCAAAGCGAGGGATGATAGTCGAAAGGCAGGTCGCCATTCCGGTGCACTACGAAAACATAAAGATGGATGTAGGTTTTCGTGCAGATCTACTTATTAACAAAGAAATCATTGTTGAGCTCAAGTCAATTGAAGCGGTAAAGCCTGTTCACAAAAAGCAAGTCATCACTTATCTGCGCTTAACGAATAACAAAATCGGATTACTGATTAATTTTAATGAAGAATTACTAAAAAACGGCATTACGAGATTATATAACAACCATGTACAATAATCTCTTTTGCTCCTTAGCTCTGTGCGAAAAAACAACTTTTATGGCAAAAGACATCATCAACGGTTATGTAAACGCGGAAACACACAACGGCATCACCACCATCGAATTCTTTCATCCGCAAAGCAACTCACTGCCGCGAAAATTGCTGGCCGACCTGGCACACGAAATTCACACAGCAGGGATCGACAAAGACACCAAAGTCATTGTGCTTCGTTCTGCAGGTGAAAAAGCCTTCTGTGCAGGTGCTTCCTTTGATGAACTGACAAAGATCGAAGACAAAGAAAAGGGCTATGCCTTCTTTAGCGGCTTTGCCGAAGTCATCAACGCCATGCGCAAATGCCCCAGAATGATCATTGGCCGCATTCACGGCAAATGTGTGGGTGGCGGCGTTGGCCTGGCGGCTGCCGTTGATTATGCCATTGCCAATGAGGCATCAGAAGTGAAGCTGAGTGAACTTGCCGTCGGCATCGGGCCGTTTGTCGTTGGTCCCGCAGTACAACGAAAAATTGGCCTTTCTGCCTTTTCGCAATTATCGATTGATGCTGCTATGTGGCGCAATGCCGACTGGGCCCGCCGCAAAGGACTTTTTGCAGAATGCCATCCAACCGTTGAAGGCATGGACGAGTCTATCCATCGGCTATCAAATCAATTGGCGCATTCCAGTGCGGAGGCCATGGCTGAATTAAAAAAAGTGTTCTGGCAGGGTACCGAAGATTGGGATACATTGTTGCCCCAAAGGGCAGAGATCAGTGGTCGGTTGGTATTGAGCAGCTTCACAAAAGAAGCCATTGCCAGGTTTAAAGCAAAGGCAACAACTAATGCATAAAACGGTTTTAGATATAACAGGTAAATCAATAGAAG
>DASVSM010000564.1:0-1998 GCA_036388115.1 Flavisolibacter sp. | reverse complement strand
TTGACTTTGGAAATGGCGTGTTCCAGACCGTTGCCAATGGTACTGTGACCTATAAATATCCTGCTTCCGGAAATTACACCGTGAAGGTTACAGCCAAAAGCTACACCGGGCATACGGTGGATAAAACAATTCAGGTATCCGTCAATGTTGCCCTGGCATTGGTATGGTCCGACGAATTCAACACTCCCGGTGCACCTGATCCGGCAAAATGGGGCTATGATATCGGTGGCGGAGGGTGGGGCAATAACGAATTGCAGCATTATACCAATCGCCCCGAAAATGCGACAGTGTCAAACGGTACTTTAAAAATTACCGCAAAGAAAGAGGCGTTCAGCGGCAGTGCCTACACGTCGGCAAGGCTGTTAACCAAGAACAAGTTTGCAACCAAATACGGTAAAATTGAAGCGAGAGCCAAGCTGCCGGCAGGTGTTGGAACATGGCCTGCCATCTGGATGCTGGGAAGCAACATTGATGCAGCCGGATGGCCGGCCTGCGGCGAGATTGACATAATGGAGCATAAAGGCAGTGATGAAAACAGGGTTTATGGCACTTTACATTACCCGGGCCGTTCCGGTGGAAATGCGGATGGTAAAACAACAGTGATCCAAAATGCAACGACTGAATTCCATATTTATACCGTTGAATGGACGGCATCGCTCATTAAGATCTCCGTTGACGGGACCGTGTTCTACACATACAACAATACACCCGGTACGCCTTTTAACCAGAATTTCTTCCTCATTCTGAACTTCGCCATGGGCGGCGCATTTGGAGGGCCTGTTGACGCCGGATTCACCAGCGCAACCATGGAAGTAGACTATATAAGAGTGTACAACTAATGCGTTTCGATTTGCCAACTGGTCAGTTGAAGACGTATTAACCTGCTATCCGGTTTCATAAATTCAAAAGAACGCCGTATTTAAGCCGGATACGTCAAAGGAGTGCTTTACATTTGTCCGGCTTTCAAAAAACTGAAGGCCACTCGAGACAGGACTTCTCCTTTCTCAAGTGCCTCTGGGAGTCAAATGTTAAGCTACTCTGTCTGGCATATTGGAAATTAAAACTCTTTCCATTTTCCTTAACAGAAAGGTGGAAAGAGTTTTTCATTTGGGGAAAACAAGTGTCAATGCGGCAGCAATAAGGGAAGATGCTGACCAAATTGGAGGGAAGTCTGTCTTTGCACCGTTTTTGCTTAGACAAAGACCATCCGAAACATTATTGAAAACAAACGAGGCTACCGTCCGTTAATAAAAAAGAACATTATGCAAAAGAAAGAAGAATTGCCGGTGATCCCCTCCAGGGAAATGATCATTGGCCCGCTGGAAGCGCCGGTTCGCTTAACCATGTTTGGCGATTACGAATCACCGGAAACACGTCAGTTACACGAAGTCATAAAAAAGATATTGACCGCATTTACCGGAAAGGTCAATTTTGTTTTCCGCCATTTTCCCCTTACCCAAGTTCATCAAAAAGCGCACAAAGCGGCGGAAGCAGCCATTGCGGCCGGGCAGGAAGGAAAGTTTTGGGAGATGCATGAGCAATTGCTGGAGCATCCAAAAGGACTCGGTATCATTTCTCTAAAGTCGCATGCCCGTGAAGTAGGCGTTGTAAACAAACGTTTTTTGGAACAACTCATGAATGGTGACTTTGGCTGGTATGTGCAGGACGATCTGCAGGAAGGCATCAAACGTGGCGTACGGGAGATTCCCGTGTTGTTTATCAATGACGAAATGATGGACAAGCCGCTTACGCTGAACCGCATCAACAAGGTCATCCGCGAAGAGCTGGCTGCAACTGCAAAGCCTAAAGGAGCAGAAAGCAAGCGTGCCGCCGCATAAGCCGTAACAACATTTCAGTTTAGTACAGGATATTGGGATATTCCGTTATTGAGATATTCTCTATGGCGGCAATATCCCAATTTCATAATAGCTTACTACCAGGCCAGTAAAAAGAGGCCCATATAAAATCAGGTTAGCCCAAAAATTGCATACCGGATTC
>DASVSM010000563.1:0-1798 GCA_036388115.1 Flavisolibacter sp. | reverse complement strand
GAAGAAACGGAACTTGCCAGCGTGATGGCGGCTGCCTATGCATTTATCTATCCCTCCTTGTTTGAAGGCTTTGGTGTGCCGGTAGCAGAAGCCATGAAATGCCGCGTGCCGGTGCTCACCTCGAAAGATTCTGCCATGGAAGAAATCAGCGAAGGCGCTGCCTTGTATTTTGACCCAAAGAATATTGATGATATGGCCGATAAACTAATGCGCATTTACAAAGACGAAGACGGAAGGAAAGCATTGATAGAAAATGGTATTGTCGCAGCCCAAAAATATACATGGCAACAAACAGCCGATGCAGTTTGGGAAAGCATACGTAAAGCGGCAGGTTAACTTTGAACACTAAATTTTAAGCTTTGGACTCTTCTCCTATCGGCGTTTTTGATTCGGGCTATGGCGGTTTAACGGTGCTGCGTGAACTGGTGAACCAGCTGCCGCAATACGATTACCTGTACCTGGGCGACAATGCCCGGTCGCCTTATGGCACACGAAGTTTTGATACGGTTTATCGCTACACGCTTCAATGCGTGGAGTGGCTGCTGAAACAAAATTGTCCGTTGATCATCCTGGCCTGCAACACCGCTTCCGCAAAAGCATTGCGAACGATTCAGCAAAAAGATTTGCAACGACTGCATCCAACAGCACGGATTTTGGGTGTTATCCGGCCCACGACGGAGATTATTGGAAAATATACCAAAACGAACAGTGTTGGTGTGCTGGCAACCAACGGCACCGTGCAATCAGGATCGTACCAGATAGAGATTGAAAAGTTTTTTCCGGATGTAAAGATTGAGCAGGAAGCTTGTCCTATGTGGGTGCCGTTGGTAGAGAACAACGAGCACGGAACAGAAGGTGCGGATTATTTTGTAAAGAAGCATATTGACAATATTCTCTGTAAGAATAAAGAAATTGATACTTTGCTTCTCGCCTGTACCCATTATCCTTTGCTCAGGGAAAAGATTGAAAAGTATTTGCCTCCTCACGTACAACTTTTATCACAGGGTGAGATTGTTTCACACAGCTTAAACGATTATCTTCATCGCCATCAGGAGATCGAAGCAAAGATTTCCAGGAAAGGTAAACGGAGTTTTTTCACGACGGATTCGGCAGACGATTTTACGAACAAAGCTTCGATCTTTTTTGGAGAAACCATTCAGGCAGATCACCTGGACCTATAACCGTATTTATGAAAACGTTATTGATTACCTGCTTATGCATGTCCGTTGTCCTTTTTACTGCGGCACAGGACCAGACCATCAGGAGTTTAAAAGAAGAATCCAGCAAGAACATCAAAAAAGATGCGGCCGATACGGCCCAAAAGCGCTGGCGGAAAGGAGGTATTTACAGTCTCAATCTTGCCCAAGGCTCCTTAACCAACTGGGCAGCAGGCGGTGATGACTTCTCCTTATCTGTTACCTCTTACCTGAACTTGTACAGCTTTTACAAAGAGGGAAAAAAGAGCTGGGACAATACGCTGGACTTCAACTTTGGATACATTAATACCACCAGTTTAGGAAGCCGGAAAAATGATGACCGTCTTGATTTTCTTTCCAAGTACGGCCACAGCATTTCCGCTAAATGGAATATTGCAGCCTTGTTTAACTTTCGTTCGCAACTGGCACCGGGCTATACGTACCCAGAGAATATAAAAACATTTTCGTCAACTTTTTTATCGCCGGCTTATATTCTTACCAGCGTTGGTTTGGATTACAAACCTGGTCCTAATTTCTCTTTTTTCATTTCTCCTGTCACCAGTCGCTGGGTTATTGTAAAGAACGATTCCTTGTCCGCTAAA
>DASVSM010000562.1:0-3456 GCA_036388115.1 Flavisolibacter sp. | reverse complement strand
ATGAGGATACCAAAACGAACAGCATCCGCTCCAAACTGGTCGATCAGGTGGAGGAGGTCAGGAGAGTTGCCTAACTGTTTGCTCATTTTCCTGCCCTGCTTGTCGCGCACCATACCGGTGAAGTACACATGCTCAAACGGTTTTGTCTGCATGTATTCTTCGCCTGCCATGATCATCCTGGCCACCCAGAAAAAGATAATATCCTGGCCGGTTACCAAAACCGAGGTAGGGTAGTAGTACCTGATGTCGGGGTTGTTTGGTTGGGTCACGCCATTGAAAACTTCAATGGGCCATAGCCATGATGAGAACCAGGTATCCAGCACATCTTCATCCTGCGAAAGCTCCAGGCGGTCAGCTTCAAGTTGCAGGCGATTGTCATCGTAGGCAATGTTCTCGGCTTGTAGCTTGCGGCTTGCAGCTTGCAGCCTTGCTTCTTTTTCTGTTTCTGCCACTACAAATCTTCCTTCTCCATCATACCACGCAGGAATGCGTTGTCCCCACCAAAGCTGGCGCGAAATGCACCAGTCTTTCACATTCTCCAGCCAGTATTTATAGGTTGCTAAAAAGCGTTCTTCGGGATGGATTTTTACGTCGCCGCTGGTTACGGCATCTAACGCCTTATCGGCCAGGTCACGCATTTTTACAAACCATTGTGTGGAGATGCGTGGCTCAACAACTGCATTGGTCCGTTGCGAAAAGCCCAAACGTGTTTGGTAATCTTCTTCCTTCAATAAAAGATCATCCTCTTTTAGTTTTTGAACGGCGGCTTTTCTTGCTTCAAAGCGATCCATGCCTACAAAAACTTCTGCACCAGCACTCAGTGTTCCATCGGCATTCAGCGTATCAATAGTAGGAAGGTTATGCTTTAGTCCCAGGTTATAATCGTTGATGTCATGCGCCGGCGTAATTTTTAAAGCACCGGTTCCAAAAGCAGGATCAACATATTCATCAAAAATGATCGGCACTTCGCGATTGACCAGTGGCACTATCACCTTAGCCCCTTGCAGGTGCTGGTAACGCGGATCGGCGGGGTGAACACAAACAGCGGTATCGCCCATGATCGTTTCGGGGCGTTGCGTGGCAATCGAAATATACTCCTCCCTGCCGGCTATTTTATATTTCACATAATAGAGCTTGCCTTGTATGTCCCTGTGTTCAACCTCCTCATCGCTCAGCGCCGTCTGGGCTTGCGGGTCCCAGTTGATCATCCGGGCACCACGATAGATCAGCCCCTTGTTGTACAGATCAATAAACACCTTGATAACCGCCTGGTAATAGTGGTCATCCATGGTAAAGGTCACGCGGTTCCAGTCAACACTGCATCCCAGTTTTCTGATCTGGTGATAAATGATACCGCCATATTTTTCTTTCCATTCAAACGCATGCGTTAAAAAATCTTCACGGGAAAGATCATGTTTTGAAATGCCTTTCTCTTTCTCCAGCATTTGCACCACCTTGGCCTCCGTGGCAATAGAGGCATGATCGGAGCCGGGAACCCAGCAGGCATTGTAACCGCTCATGCGGGCCTTGCGCACTAAAACATCCTGCACAGTTTCGTTCAGCGTATGACCCATGTGCAATACGCCAGTGACATTGGGAGGCGGGATAACGATGGTAAAAGCGGGCCGTTCATCGGGCTGACTGGAGAAGTAACCTTTATCCAGCCAGTGCTGGTACCACTTTTCTTCTACCGTACCGGGTATAAAATTTTTTGAAAGCTCAGTGTTCATGAAGTCAAATTGGAGTGCAAATTTAGGCGCTGCCACCCAACCCAGGTAAAACAGAGGGAATGTTATTTACTCGGGCTCGTCTTCCGGTTTACCTTTTACATCCATACAGAGGTAAGTTCCTCCTTGGTTAACGGTGAGAATGGCTTCCAGCATTTCGCTTCCGGCAGAATTCTTGGTAACATACCCCTTTGCTCCCAGTTGCAGCATTCTGCGGGCATAAGCAGGCTGGTTGTTGATGGAGATGCCGATTATTTTGACAGTGGGAAAGGCAGTGGCGATTTTGTGTGTTGCTTCAAACCCATTGACCGGCGACATGTTGATGTCCATAAGCATGACATCGGGGCATAGCTCCTCTGCACATGCAATGGCTTCTTCTCCTGATGCGCATTCGGCAACAACAACAATACGTTCGTCGCGCTGGAGAATCATTTTCCAGATTTGCCGTATCATTTCATGGTCATCAACAATGGCCAGGCGAATTGGACTATTCATATATGATGTTGAATTGTTTTAATCCTTTGCCATCAATCTCCATGGCAAAGGAGGCAAAGCAAACCCACTACGCTATCGCGTCCATTCGCAAACAAACATGTTGCTGAATACAAAATAATATGCCGGGTTTTCTTTATTCGAATTCCAGCTGGCTGTTGTTGATGTAATTGACCAGTGCGGCAGAATTTTTCAGGTTGAGTTTTTTCAACACATTATAGCGGTGTACCTCTACGGTTTTTACGGAGATGTCGAGGCTTTCTGCAATTTCTTTTGACGAGAATCCTTTCTTGATGAAATTGATAATCTCTATTTCGCGTTGCGATAAAGCATTGACACCCGATTGCTGATCTTCGCCGTTGATGACCTGTTCGGAAAGGATGTTCTTGATCTCATCGCAAATGTAGCGTCGGCCATTTTGCACTTCCATGATGGCTTTGAACATTTCTTCGCGGGAAGAGTTTTTGGTAACATAACCCATAGCGCCTTTCTGGATCATTTTGCGGGCATAAGTGGGTTGCGTGTGCAGCGAAACACCCAATATTTTGGAGGCCGGCGAATACTTGCGAATGAGCTGTGTGGCCTCAATGCCGTTCATGCCCGGCAGGTTGATGTCCATGATGACAATTTGCGGACGGAGTTGTTTCGCCAGTTCAACAGCTTCCTCACCGCTGCCGCTTTCAGCGATCACTTTAAACCGTTCGTCTGTATTCAGAATAAAGCTCCAGGTTTCGCGGACAAGCGTATGGTCATCGGCAATGAGGATCGTAATTTTTTCCATTTTGTTTTTTAGGGTTGTTGGTTATTTATCGGAAATATGATTTTAATCTGACACCCATCTCCGGGTTTGCTTTCAATGTGGAAACTTCCATTTATCAGGTAAACCCGGTTGGTGATGTTTTTTAAGCCGGCGCCTTTTTTTATCAATTCGTGCGAAAAGCCAATTCCGTTATCTGTGATTGTGAGTTGCACGTTTTCATCCGGTATACTTATCGAAATTGTTACCAGCTTTGCTTTTGCATGCCGGATAACATTATTCAGCGATTCCTGAATGATGCGAAATATAGTCAGCTTCTGGTTCCTGTCCAAGAGGTTTTCGATGGTGTTGTCTATTTCAAGGCTGATCTGTATCCTTCTGGTGAGATTAATATTTTCAATCAAGTCATTAATGGAGTCAACGATGCCCAGATCACCAATTGTCGGATCCATCAGTGAGCGGGACAACTCGCGGATTTCA